>CAZURD010000054.1:9260-16042 GCA_964623445.1 uncultured Prevotella sp.
GTGAGCGACCCCTCAGCCGAGTCCGAAAATCATACTAACCGTTTAAAACGAAAGAAGCGTGAGATTCGTCCTCGTTGCTCATCTCACTCTTCAGGCCATCGAACTTGCCCCATCGTAAAGATAAGCAACTTCGAAGCCCACGCCGATATGAATAGACACAACCGCCTTTCGGACTTTATGGATGCAAGAAGCCATGCCACACAATGGCACACCTCTCCCTCCACGGGAATCCTACAGGCTGTGTGAATACACATACCCAGGGCATCTACCGTTGCCTCACTTCCACGATGTTCCTTCAAGTGTTCGATGTTTGAAGAGCAGAAGAGAAGCGCCTTGCAGACGCTTTAATATGTCTTGGACCGCGACCCACTCCGTTCCCGCCTAATAAGAGCCTGCCTTTTACGGCTCAGCCCTGTTCGGCTCGGCGTGGGCTGCCTGTCGCGCTGCCATGAAAGAGCACGTCTATCCTCGGCAGACATGGCGATGGCATTTATAGTCCGAGGGCAAAGATATTGAAAAAAACCGAATGCAAGGCCACAATCCATAAGAATTTGCCAAAATGATGTCCGCAATCAGTCATACTTGCAGATATGCAGCTAAAAATGTCTGCCCTGCCGCCGTTTTCCAATGTGTGCCGTATTGCAGGCCGAAACGGCATTAATTGCCGTGCAACGAGGCATTAATTGGAGGCCAATAAGGCATTTATTGCAGCGCAAAACCATAGCTTTTGCAACCCGTTGAACGTCAAGTGATTGGCAGACGCGGCTTCCGCCGCCGTCTTTAACACAATTAACTTAACACCAAAAACTGCGCCTCACGTTTCCCCTTGCGCCCGCCTTTCACTATCTTTGCAGGTGCGGTGATGTGCCGCGCAAACACAAGTGAGTATGAAGGACGACATCAGTATTAGGCTCTCGCAGCTTCGCGAGGCCATGACCCATGAGGGGCTTGACGCATACATCTTTCCCAGCACCGACCCGCATTGCGGCGAATATGTGCCCGACCATTGGCACGGACGGGAGTTCATCAGCGGCTTCGGAGGCTCTGCCGGCACTGCCGTTGTCACCAGTTCGGAGGCTGCCCTGTGGACAGACTCGCGCTATTTCATCGCTGCCGCCGAGGCGTTGCGCGGCACGGAGTACCGCCTTATGCGCCTCGGTGTCGACGGAACGCCTACCGTGGCCGAGTGGCTTGGCCGCAAGCTCGCCCCGATAGAGGGTGCGGAGGTGGGCGTTGACGGCATGGCCTGCCCTGCATCGGTGGTGGAGGGGCTTGTGGCCGACTTGCGGAAGCAGGGCGGAATCACGCTGCGCACCAACTACGACCCGCTCCTCTCCATCTGGCGCGACCGCCCGCCGCTGCCCGCCGCGCCCATCGAGGTGCATCCGGTGGAGTTTGCCGGCGAGACGACCGGCGAGAAACTGGCGCGGGTGAGGCAGGCGTTGCGTGCCGAGCACGCCTACGGAATGCTCATGTCTGCCCTCGACGACATCGCCTGGACGCTCAACCTGCGTGGCTCTGACGTGCGCTTCTGCCCCGTGTTCGTGGCCTACCTGCTTTTGGAGGGGGAGCGCACGACACTCTTTGTCGACCCCGCCAAGCTCTCGCCTGCCGCCCGCGCCGCCCTCGCCGAGGCATCGGTGGAGGTGCGCCAGTATGCCGACGTGGCCGAGGCACTGCGCCGTTACGGGGAGTATAACATATTGATGGACCCCGATGCCACGTGCTACGCGCTGTTCCGCGCCGTAGGCCGTGCCGAGGTGGTGCGTCGCCCGTCGCCCGTCGCCGCCCTGAAGGCGGTGAAGAACGCCGCCGAACAGGCCGGATTCCGCCGCGCGGCGGTGCGCGACGGTGTGGCGATGGCGCGCTTCCTGTGCGCGCTGAAGGCCGACGTTGCGCGTGGGGGCATGACCGAGATGGACGTTGTGGAGCGCATCGAGCGTCTGCGCGGCGAGTGGGCGGAGTATCGCGGCCCGTCGTTCGGCACGATAGCGGCATACGCCGACCATGCCGCCATCGTACACTATGAGCCTACGCCCGCCACGGCGGCCACGCTGCGCCCCAGCGGCCTGCTGCTCATAGACACGGGGGCGCAGTATGTAGACGCCACCACCGACCTCACGCGCACCATCGCCCTCGGCCCGACCACGGCAGAGGAATGCCGCGCCTACACGCTCGTGCTGAAGGGACACATCGCCCTTGAACGCGCCGTGTTCCCCTCGGGGGCTTCCGGCACGCAGCTCGACGCACTTGCCCGCGAACCGATGTGGCGCGAGGGGATGAACTTTCTGCACGGCACCGGCCACGGCGTAGGCTCTTACCTCAACGTACACGAAGGCCCGCACCAAATCCGCATGGAGTGGAGACCGGCTCCGATAGTGGCTGGCACGACCGTCACCGATGAGCCGGGACTGTATGTCGAGGGGCGTTTCGGAGTGCGCACGGAGAACACCCTGATTGCCGTGAACCATTCATCGACACCCTTCGGCAACTTCCTCGCGTTCGAGCCGCTGACGCTTTGCCCCATCGACAAAGCCCCGATAGAGCGCGCTTTGCTCACCGACGAGGAGGTGGCATGGCTCAACAGCTATCATGCGGAGGTGTTCCGGGTGGTCGCGCCCCATGTGGACGAAGCCACGCGACGTTGGCTTGAGGAAGCGTGCGCGAAGTTGGATTAGGAGCAAGGGAAACGGCGGGCGGCCGTGACGGAAGCCGCCAATCGGCTGGGCGTGGCGTGGCGATTAGGAAATCCCGGATTGAACCAAAATCAATCCGTCCGGCGTGACAGCATAATCAGTATGAAGCCTAACGACCGATTGGGGTTGAGGCCAATCCCGTCGGTCAACAAAAAAAGTTTCGGTGGCAGGCCTTTGCAGGCGAATCTGCCACCGAAACTTTTTCGTTTAATTCTTAAATCCTCGGGTAAAGGACTTCCTTAATAAGGGCGAAACAGCACCTTAGTCTTTCACCACCACTTTCTTCGTCGTCACCTTGCCGTTGGCATAAACCTCTTTCACGATGTTGATGCCCTTGGTCGGTGCGGCGAGGCGAGTGCCGTTGATGCTGTATATGGCGCGGCTGACCACTTCGCCAGCGGCTTCGGTGCTGCTGGTCGTAATGTCGCTGATGCCAGTGATGTAGGCTTTCGACTCCTCTCCCTCGTTCTTCAGGAACACATCGAAGATGATTGCTGCGCCGCCATCGGTCATAAGCCTCACGACAACGGCCTCCGTCCCGTCGTAGGGCACGATGGTCTTGCGCCAGATGCGGTCGCTGCGATCCCTGCCGCTGCTGTCATAGCCCTCTATGCTGCCACCGTTGAGCTGTCCGATGCGCTGCCATCCCTCGGTGTTGGTGGTGTCGGTGTTCACGTCCACGTAGACCACGGCGTTGTGTCCGGCGACATATCCCACCACGTCAAACGGCCCGTCGTAGTAGTCGGTGGTCGAAAGGCTTGCCGATGCGGGGTCGGTGTTGCCGTCGAGGTCGCACTGCGTCACGGCGGCGAGCTGGATGTCGTAGCTCGTAATCTCGCTGTCGTCGTCGAGAGCCGACTGCGGGTTGTATCCGTCGAAGTTGGCCACGTTGTGCGTCACGCCATTGTTCTGCCAGAGAGCCGGTTGCCCGTAGCTCTTGAACACCCAGCCGTTGCCCGGAGCATAGCACGTGAGGACGTTCGCAGGCTCGTAGATGCTGGAGCCGTCCTCATTCGTGCCGATGATGTTTTCGCTGTAGTATGCGTATCCGTTCCTGTCCAGATAGTAGTTGCCGTCCACGCTCCAGTCGGTGGAGTTGGCATCCATGTGGGCGATAACGTCAAGCCGCACCTGCTCGTCAGTCACGGGAATGAACAGCGACACGGGGTCGGAGGCCAGCGTGCCCTCCTCCTCATTGGCACTGGCGAATGCGGTAACGGTGGCGTGTTTCGTGAGCGTGAAAGGCTCGGTGTAGCGCGATGAGCGCGTGGTGTCGGTGCTTTCGATGAGGTTGTAGAATACCGCGTCACCCTCGCTTGCGGGCGTTATGGTGACAGTGCTCACGCCGCTCTCCTGCGTGTAGGATATGGTCGGGGTGCCGGAGAGCTGGTATATGTCGATGGTCTGTTCGCCAACGGCGCTGATCAGGAAGCCGTCGCCGAGCGCAATGGCTTTCACGGTGACGCCCTCTTGGTCGATGTCAAACGGGCCGGTGTAGAGTGTGCTCTCCATCGTAGGCTCGTCGCCGTTGATTGTGTAGTGAATCTCACTGTTGGCCGTGGTCGTCGATATGCTCACGGTGGTGTAGAGGTGGTGGTATTCCTGGCTCACGACAGGCGTGCCCGTGGCTCCCACGGTGCGCTTTGTGTTGGCGAGCATGATGATGGCACTGGGAATGATGTCTGCCGCGCTCTCCATCAGTTCAGCCCCTGCGGTGTAAGGCAGGAGAATGTATGCGTTGCGCGTGATGTTGTGGGCGTGTACTGCCGTCGTGCCGTCGGCGTATGCAAGGATGCTGTCAGCCGCAAAGTACGTGCCTTCGGGCGCGTTGTATCCCACGATGTTGCTTCCCTCGACGAGCATTTCAAGCAGACCGTTGTCGTCGATGTAGGGTTCGGAAGTCGAATCGGTTGGCTTGAAGAACGAGATGTTCCCCGAGTTGCCGTTGATGGTGAGCAGGTTGGTGTTCGTTTGCACAGCCGTGCCATATCCCCACACGGCATACACCTCGGGCGAGAGGTTGAGCATGGGCGTGAAGGCGATGGCTTCCTTGAGCGTTTGCATGTATTCGTTGTCGGTGTTCACGTATGGCGACAGCACCACCACGTTGTAGCCCTGGAGCGAGTCGGCCGTTACGTCCTGGCGCACGCTTTCGTCTGCGATGTCAAGAGGCTCTATTGTGAGGTCTGCGCGATAAGGCACTACTTCGCTTATCACGGCGAACATCTCGTCGTTGTCTATGCTATAGTCGGGATATGTGGAGTCGTAGATGTAGGCAACCTTGCTCGTTTCCTCATCGTCGGAAGCGTCGATGCGGAAGCTCTTTATGTCGATGCCGCCGCCAACGATTTTGAGCGTCACTGAAACGGAGTCCATTACGTCGTCGCGAACTTTCCATACCAGTGTGTAAAGGCCGTCGCTGGGCGCGCCGTCCACGCTGCTGCCAAGGCAGATGCCGCCCTCCGGGCCGGAGATGTATTCAAGCTCGTCAGTGGCGGAGACTATGCCACGGACGGTTGCCGATGAGTTTGCCGACTTCGCTACGGCTGTAATGGTCTGCCCGCCGATGAGCTTTGGGAACGTCACCTCCATGCTTTCGCGTGCCATGCGTATTGAGGTGGGGTCAAGCAGGAAGTTCTGCCCGTTCGACGAAAGGCCTGCCGTTCCGAATGTGAGGCCGCGCAGCTCCTCGATTGCTTCGCCGTTGGCCGTGAGTTCGCCATAGACGGTGTTGCTTACGTCTTTCCAGCCCGTTACCGTCACGCCGTCGTCGTCGTAGCGGTTGGCCGCCCAGTTGTCCGTGTCGAGGTTGAGGTTGGTCTTCGTTGTTTCGCTGTAGCCTTGGGTGAAGTCCCAAGTCTTGCGCCATTGGGCTTGTGCTTCGCCCGCACACAGTGCGGCCACGAGCAGCATCATTGGTAGAAATCTTCTCATTGTCGCTTATTTTTATGGTTGATGAATAGGCATTTGGGATGCGCATACGGCTTACGCTTGCGTTATCTGAGGCAAAGATAAGGAAAATATTTAATAAAGGTGTTTGCGCATTGCTGCGGCTTTGCCTTTTTTAGAGTTTTTGGGCATTGAGGCCGTCTTACGCCCGTTGTGGTGGCGTATGGGGCGCGGCGGTGCGTAAAAGCATCGGGCAAGCACCGTGGCGCAGTGGCCGTGGTGCTTGCCCGATGGCTATTCAGTGTTGTGGCGTGGCTTTGTCGGTGGGGCGGCGCAGTGGCAGGTGGCGTTCCTGCCCGTCCGCTCCCTCGCCCGAGCCAGCCTCATTGTTTCAGTATCCCATGTGGTCGAGCGAGTCGTTGAAGTCGTGCGGCTCGTGGTTTCCGCCCTGCTGACGGTTGTCGTGCGGGCGGCGTTCAGGGCGCGGGCGGCGTTCGCGTCGTGCCGGACGCTCGGTGTAGTTGTCGGGCTTCGGCAGGAGCACGCGGCGCGAGAGCTTGTATTTGCCCGTCTTGGGGTCGATTTCAAGCAGCTTCACCTTAATCTTGTCGCCCTCGTGGATGCCGGCTTCCTCCACGGTCTCAAGGCGTTTCCAGTCTATCTCGCTTATGTGGAGCAGGCCGTCCTTGCCGGGGAGAATCTCGACGAAGCAGCCGTAGGGCATCACCGAGCGCACCGTGCCCTCGTAGATTTCGCCCACTTCGGGTATGGCGACGATGGCGCGGATCTTTGCCAGTGCGCTGTCGATGCTCTCCTTGTTGGGTCCGCTTATCTGCACCTTGCCCACGCCGTCGGTCTCGTCGATAGCTATTGTGGTGCCAGTCTCGTCCTGCATCTGCTGGATTATCTTTCCGCCCGGGCCAATCACTGCGCCGATGTACTCTTTCGGAATCTCTATTTGCACGATGCGTGGCACTTGCGGCTTCAGCTCGGCGCGCGGCTCGGCTATGGTCTCGGTGAGCTTGTTGAGGATGTACTCTCGTCCGGCCTTGGCCTGCATGAGTGCCTTTTCGAGAATGTCGAAGCTGAGGCCGTCGCATTTGATGTCCATCTGCGTGGCAGTGAGGCCGTCTTTCGTGCCAGTGGTCTTGAAGTCCATGTCGCCGAGGTGGTCCTCGTCGCCCAGTATGTCGCTAA
>CAZURD010000055.1:0-16021 GCA_964623445.1 uncultured Prevotella sp.
GCCTAAGCCGGTGGCGTTTTGCGCCGCCCGCTTGGCGTCGAATCCTATTTTCATCTTCTGGGCATGGTGTATGTTGTTCTTGCAAAGCTACACAAAAAGGGCGAGAAAGCAGTGCGATTGGATAAAAATGGCTACATTTGCAGCGGCAAACGGCGCGCCTGCCAAGGCTGCGCCGGTGCTGTGTTGCGATGCGCAAGCCCGTCCTTTCTTGCCACTCTTGCGCCCTCCGCGCCGCGTCGCCGTTGCGGCGGCGAGCAACCAACGACAATCCAAACACGACTAAGATGATGAAGATACGCAGAAGTACATTGGCCACTCCCCTGTGCCTTATAGTCAACCTTGCGCTGGCCTACGTGGCCTACGCCGTTTGCCGCCTGGCCTTCCTGGCCGAGAACTGGAACACGTTCGCCACTTCGCTCACGTGGCCGAAGTTCTGGGAGATGGTCGGTGGCGGGTTGCGCTTCGACACATCCGCCATACTCTACACCAACGTGCCGTACATCCTGCTGATGCTTATCCCCCTCCACTGGAAGGAGACCGACATCTGGCAGCGCGTGGCGCGGTGGGTCTACATCGTGCTCAACGGCTTCTGCGTCGTTGCCAACCTCGCCGACTGCGTTTATTTCCAGTACACCGGCCGCCGCACCACCGTCACCGTCTTCTCCGAGTTCGCCGCCGAGGGCAACATTGGTTCCGTTGTCGGCGTGGAGCTTCTGCGCCACTGGTATCTCGTGGCCGTGGCCGCAGTCGTCATTGGCGGCCTGTGGCTGCTCATGGCCGTGCCGCGCGGCGAGCGTCCCGCGTGGGTGCGCAAGCCCCTGCGCCTGCGTCCCGCTCTGGCCTACTACGCCCTGCACACCGCCTGCCTGCTCGTGGCCGTGCCCCTCTGCGTCATCGGGATGCGCGGCGGCGCGACCACGGCGGTGCGCCCCATCACGATAAGCAACGCCAACCAGTATGTCGACCGCCCGCAGGAGGCCGCCATAGTGCTCAACACGCCCTTCTCGCTCATAAGGACGATAGACAAGGAGGTGTTTGTCGTACCCGACTACTTCGACCCTGCCACGCTCGAAGCCATCTATTCCCCGCTCCATGTGCCGGCCGACAGCCTCGTGGAGCGGCGCAAGAACGTGGTGGTGCTCATCGTGGAGAGCTTCGGACGCGAGTACATCGGTGCGCTCAACCGCACGCTCGACGGCGGAACGTACCGTGGCTACACGCCTTTTGTCGACGAACTGTGCGACAGCAGCGCCACGTGGGACTACTCGTTCTGCAACGGTCGCAAGAGCATCGACGGGATGCCGAGCATCCTTTCCTCAATACCCATGTTCGTCGAGCCGTTCTTCCTCACGCCGTCCTCGCTCAACGACGTAAGCGGCATTGCGGGCGAACTGTCCCACAAGGGCTACCACTCGGCCTTTTTCCACGGGGCTGAGAACGGCTCGATGGGCTTTCAGGCTTTTGCCCGCACCACCGGCTTCGATGAATATTACGGCCGGACGGAATACGATGCCGACCCGCGATTCAACGGCGACGCCGACTTCGACGGGATGTGGGCCATTTGGGACGAGCCGTTCTTGCAGTTCTACGCGCTGAAGATGAGCGAGATGCCGGAGCCGTTCGTCACTTCCGTCTTCACGGCCACGTCGCACCATCCCTACGTCGTGCCGAAGGAATACCGCGACACGTTCCCCGAGGAGGGCAACAACGTGATTCACAAGTGCATACGCTACACCGACCACGCCCTGCGCCGCTTCTTCGAGACGGCGCGGAAGCAGCCGTGGTTCGACCACACGCTCTTCGTTCTGACGAGCGACCACACCAACATTCCCGACCACGACTTCTACCGCAACGACATCGGCTCGTTCTGTTCGCCCATCATTATCTACGACCCCTCGGGCGACATCGCCCCGGGTCGCCGCCACGCCATAGCCCAGCAGATAGACATCATGCCCACCGTGCTCGGCCACCTTGGCTACGACCGCCCCTACGTGGCCTTTGGCATAGACCTCTTTGCCACGCCCGACGAGGAGACATGGGCCGTGAACTACAACAACGGCATCTACCAGTACGTTAAGGGCGACTGCCTCCTGCAATTCGACGGGCAGGCCACCTGCGCCGTCTACAACATCCGCACTGACAGCCTCCTGCAACGCAACATCGTAGGGAACGCCCCGCAGCAACCCGCAATGGAACGCGAACTGAAGGCCATCATCCAGCAATACATGACCCGCATGACGGAGAACAGGCTCGTGGCAGACTGAAGTCTCGCCGCCCCGAAGCCCTCCATGAAAAACGGCGGGGCATCGGCCTTGATTCGGTCGATGTCCCGCCGTTTTTCAATTGATGCTCCGCCGCGTTCCAATTGGGCATTAAATGGCGTGCAATTAATGCCTTATTGCGTTGCAATTAATGCCTCGTTGCATCGCAATTAATGCCCCAATTTTTATCGTCCGTTGCATGGTTGCTGCGTGGGGGAATCCCATGCACGGGTCGGTGGCCTTTCCGTTTCGCCGTGTCGGCGTTTCCCTGCCGCTGTGTCGTCGGCGGGTTGCGGTTCGTCTTGGCCGAGAGTGATTTGCTTTTTGTTGCGTGTTTTTCGACTGCTTCATGTGTTTTTCATGTTTTTCCCGTGTGTTTTTCGGTCGGTTGATGGGCTTTTCTGGCGTGCGTCCGCACCCTAATCCCTGTCGGCTTTCCCCTCCAAGTACATGTATCTCTCCACCAGCGACGACCGTTTCACGCCTTTGCGAGCCATTGCTCGCAGTGCGCATGAGCGCGGGTTGCGCGGCGGTGTCACGTTGAATGCGCGGCAAGCCTCGTCCACTATGTCGGCGAATGTGCGCGGGTGGCCGTCCTCTTGGCGCATCCTGCCGCTCTCGTAGGCGATGTGGGCGGCCTCCATCAGGTCACGGCGTGAGCCGGGCCATGTCGCGCCGCCGTGGCGGGCGGCCTCCAGCAGTCCGATTAAGTCCTCTGTTATGCGTCTGCGCATCTCGGCTTCGCGTTGTGCTTTCATGGCCTTGGCATCTTCCTTGCGTTCCTGTGCCGGCCTCCAGATGTTCTTCAGAAAATCTTGCATGGCTTTAAGTTTTGGTTAATGGCGGGCGGTTCGTTCCCCTCGCCGTGTGCAAAGATACGCCGCAAGTTTGCACAGACAGTTCAAAGGTGGGCGGATTATGGTTAAATAAGTTGTAAAGTGACGTTTTTCGCTTCCCGCGCGGCCTCCAGTGCGGATGGTGTGGCTTCCCATGTTGCGTGGCTTTTCATTTGTTCTGTAAAACAAACGTATATTATATAACTTCCAAACAGACAGGCAGTAAGAAACCAAATGGCATAGTTAAATATCCGTAAAAAGTGTAATCGCCTTAATTAAGTACGCGCTAAAATCTCTAATTTTGACGCGATTTTAATGACATGGTGACACGCCGAGGACAACGTTGAACTTTTTTGTGAAAGTTGATGGCGGCGATTTCTGGCACGGCGGCGGTTTTCAGGAGTCGGTTTCGTGCATGGTGAAAGCCTCCGATGGAGGCGGTGATAAGTGATAGAGCTACGCGATAAAAGAGTAAAGTATAATCAAATTAGGTGTAATAATATGACAAAATTGTTTACTTTGTGCCTGTCCATACTTATGGGGACAGGTGTTGCCGTGGCGCAAGACGATTGCGTCTTCGACTTTGTTGATGCAGATGGAAACGTCGTCGAGGATGGAACGACGTGGAACGTCTATGAAACCGAGGAAGACATCTTCACTGGGACGCTCATCAACTCGGATCTCTACGTGCGTAACAATTCCAGTGATGCCGCCCTGGTGGCCATCGACTATGAAGTGACGCAGATTTCCGGAGGCACGTTCTCAATCTGCTTCCCAGTCGTTTGCATGACCTATACCGAGGCTGTTCGTGATACCACAGGAACCGGTTCTATGTCCAGCGGCGAGGTGAGAGACTTGCTGTCGGAGTGGATCGTGAGACAGTGGAATGAGACAGAGGCCGTTACCGGCACTTGCACCGTCGTGATGAGGATACTTCAGGTGTCTGACGAGGCAGGCACCGACACCATATCCGGCCCGCAAATCACTGTCGTGTTCCACAACGACGGCACTACCTCCGGCATTGAAGGCGTTGCTTCAATCGATGCCGTCAAGCCCGTGGAGTACTACACGCTCTCCGGCCGGCGCATAGCAACGCCCGCCAGGGGGCTGAACATCGTGAAGTATAGCGACGGAACGATAAGGAAAGTCGTGGTGAAGTGAGTAAGGAACAAGGCATGAGGCGCACGGGAAAACCCGTGCGCCCCAGTCTTTTTCTCATTAAAGAGCCAACTAAACTAAACAATAATCAACAGCATGATTACCAAATCGACATTTAGCCTTGCGCTTGCCCTTGCCGCATCGACGGCCGGCGCGTATGCTCAGGTTACACCAGAGATTGTGAAAGTGGTGTTCCCGAACAATGCGTTCATGAGTGGCTTGTCTGACAATGGCAACTGGGCAGTGGCCTACGGCACAGGCGACGACCAAAGCCTGCCAGACTATCCCTATCTTTGCAATGCCGTGACGGGTGAGCTTACCGAGCTTTGGGACGACGACAACCCCGTGGCCAACGGCATCTCCGCCTACGATGTCACCGACGACGGCAGCCTCGTCGTGGGCAGCTACAACGGCAAGCCCGCCATCTACAGCGTCAGCACCGGCACGTGGACAGAGCTTGAAAGCGACTGGAGCGGCACGGCAACCAAGATAACGCCCGACGGAAGCCGCATCGCAGGGTGGGGAGCTTCGGAAGACTTCTCCCTGACGAACTACGAAGAGGTGCCCCTCTACTGGGAGCTTCAGTCCGACGGCACGTACAAGGCCATCGACGTATATGCCGAGTTCACGGGCTTCCCCACCACCACCGATGAGGGAACGGCCACCAGTCAGGTGCGCATCGAGAACATGAGCGCCGACGGCAACATAGTGGCCGGCGCGATAGAGTTCGTCACCCCGCAGACAGCCTGCTACTACGTCTACGACCGCACCACGCAGACCACGCGCTACATTGACAGCGTCGTGCCCACGGCGAGCTATGGCTCGTTCGTCGACCAGTCGGTGATGAGCTGCAACGGAGCTTACCTCACGGGTCAGCTCCCCACCGTCACCAGCTCCGGCAACGAGTACACGTGCAGCTATCTCTACAGCACGAGCGACAACACCATCAACATCTACGACGAGACCTCTGAGGAGCAAGACCGTGGCGGCACCGCCGTGACCAACAGCGGCATCGTGCTCGCCTGCTCGCCAGCCGTCAACGTCATACGTTCCGCATACGTGCTCTACAACAAGATATGGTTCGGCCTCGACGAACTGCTCTCCGACCGTTACGGAATCAACTTCTACGACCGCACCGACTACGAGTACACGGGCCTCATCGTGGCCGTTTCCGAGGATGAGCGCGTGATTGCAGGAATGTCGCTGACTTCGGGAGAGGCCTACTTCGTGCGCCTCAACGAAGACCTTGCCGACCTCTGCGCCAACGTAAACCCGATTCAGAGCTACACGTTCTCGCCGGCCAGCGGCTCGCAGTTCGCACGCTTCCGCAGCGTGACGCTGACGTTCACGAAGCCCGTCACGCTCACCAGCGGCGTGCAGGCCACGCTTCTCGACGACACGGGAGCTACCGTGCGCCCATACAACATCACGGCCAACTCCGACGGCTACAGCTTCACCATCGGCGGCATAGCCACCACGCTTGAAGCCGGACGCACGTACACGCTCTCCATTCCGGCGGGCGCTTTCACCCTCACTGCCGACGCATCGTATGCCAGCGAGGCCATCACCGCCACCTACACCGGCGTGGAAAACGTGCCTGTGACGATGACCGTGGCTGCTCCCGCCGACGGGGCGAACGTCTCGGAACTTAGCACGAACAGTCCAGTTCAGATGGCGTTCAGCTCGCAGATAGTGGTGGCCGACGGCGCAGTGGGCTATCTCTACGAGGATGGCAACGACACGCCGCTCACGGAACTGTCGCTCTCAGCCTCCAGCAACATCCTCACCATGGCTCCGGCCCTGCGCCGCTACCTCAGCAAGGATGTGGAATACACCGTCGTGCTGCCCGACAGTGCCGTCACCGACATCATGGGTGACTGCGGCAACGAGCAGGTGACGCTCCACTACACGGGCGTGTATGAGCCTGAGTTCGACCTCGACGGCAACCTCTTCTACGACGACTTCGACGACCCGTCGCAGTCGATGGCAACCTACCTGCTCTATGAGGGCGACAACAACACGCCCACAACGGCAATGGAGGAACTTGGCTTCGATGCCAGCAACAACCCGTGGAACTTCACCATACGCGAAAGCACAAGCAGCAGCGACTACTGCGCCGCGTCACACTCGATGTACAGTCCCGCAGGAGCGTCGGACGACTGGATGTCGCTTCCGCAGCTCACCATCGAGAATGCCAACTACTGGCTCAGCTTCGACGCACAGTCGTACCTGACCACTAAGACCGACAGCCTGATGGTGATCGTGCTCGAAGAGGACGGCGGCTATACCCGCTTCACCTCCGACCTCTACGAGGCTTTCCAGGAGCGCGGCGTTGTCATCTTCAACGACCAGCTCTCCCCGGGCACGGAGGAGGAATACCTCGACGGCGAATGGCAGTCGGTCAACATCTCGCTTGAGCAGTTCTCCGGCAAGAACATCTACATTGCTTTCGTCAACCGCAACGTTGACCAGAGCATGGTGTTCGTCGACAACATCCGCGTCTACTACAACGGCGACTTCTACTTCCAGTCCACTGCTGACGACAACGTGGTGGCACAGGATGAAATAACCATCGGAGTGCGCCTGCTCATAACTGGTGCTGACACCTACAACGACCTTGAAGCCATCCTCACCGCTGCCGACGGCGACTTCACCTCCACCTATTCGGCAACGGGTCTCGGCCTGACGAGCGACAGCGGCGAATACAGGTTCGAGTTCCCCGAGGCCATGCCGCTCACCATCGGCGAGAACAACCGCTACACCATAACCGTCGTTCTCGACAGCGTGACGGTCAGCCAGACGAGCACTATCGGCGACTTGGCATTTGAAACCACCAAGCGTGTCGTCCTCGAGGAGGGCACGGGAATGTGGTGCGGCAACTGCCCGGGCGGCATCCTCGCCATAGAATACATGGAAAACCTCTTTGGCGACCGCTTCGTGCCAATCTCAATACATGACGGGACGAGCGGATACGACCTCTATCCGTACAACGACTACAACAGCTACCTCGGCATAACGGCATTCCCCCAAGGCCGCGTCAACCGCATAGACACCCTGTATGCGCCGCTTTACTCCGGCACAGACGGATACAGCTTCTCCTCGCCCACGGGCAACCAGACGTTCCTCGATGTCGTGCAGCGTGAGTTTGAGAGCATCGCCGAGGCCGACATCACCATCACCAATGCCTACTACGACACGGAACGCTCCACGGTGCGTGTGGCGGGCAACGTCAACTACGCCCTCACGCAGAGCGGACTCAACCAGAACATCGTGTTCGTGGTGGTGGAAAATGGTCTCACTGGCCTTCAGAACAACTACTATTACAACTACACTGACGAAATCTTTGGCGACTTCGGCTCGGGCGGCATCTACGGCACGGCACAGCCGACGATCACCCATGAGAACGTGGCTCGCCGCGTGCTCGGCAGCCTCTTCGTGGGCGTATCGGGTCTGATACCCGTCAGTGTGGAGGCCAACGACCCCGTGGACTTCGACATTTACTACTCGATGCCGGAGAACGTGACCAACTGGGGCAACGCCGAGGTGGTGGCAATGCTCACCAACGCCAACACAGGCCGTGTGATCAACGCCGCCCGCGTGGCCTTCGAGGCAGGTGAGGCCAACGCCATCAGCGATGCAACCACTGACGCAGTGAACATCAGCGTGAGCGGAGGCAGGGGACTGGTGAACGTCGCCGCGCCCGCCGGGGCTACCGTTAGCGTCTACGACCTCAGCGGAGTGCTCGTGGCAAGGGCCACCGCCGACGGCTCAACCGCCATCTCGACAAACGGCCGCAGCGGCCTGATGATTGTCAGCGTCAATGCCGACGGCATCAGCGAGCAACGTAAGGTTGTCGTGAAATGACTTTGATTTGAACTTGAAACGATCCTTGGGCTGCGGGTGTAACCGCAGGAACTTGCCCGCAGCCCCCCCTCTTTAATTATTATGTTAGTCATTCATTAGTAACGTAACAGAAAAGCGAGAGAATTATGAAAAAAACTCTATTGTTTGCTTTCGCCGCACTGATGGCGGCATTCAACGCCAAGGCTGAGACCAACGTGGTGAGCGGAAGCGGAACCGAGGAAGACCCCTACGTGGTCGAGAACGGCAGTACCTACGACGTTCCGGCAGGCGGAACGGTTTATGCCAAGCTGGTTGCAGACGCAAACGGAACGCTCTTCCTTACGGAAAGCGGCTGGACTGGGCTTTATTATACCCTTACGGAGGGGAGCGGCAGCATCTACCGTGTCTACGGCGATTACAGCGGTGCGACCTTCACGCTCACTGGCGTGACCAGTGGCACGACCTATGTGTGGCGTAACAACAATGCTCCCACTGAGGACACGCAGGTGACTGTCAGCTTCGACGCGGACGAGGGGTCTACCCTCGCGGTTACCAGTGCCGACCCGGTGGAAGGCAGTGAGATCGCCACGATTGATGCCGACACCCGTTTCTACCTCTATCTCAATGAGAATGTGGAACACGTTCGCGCCACGCTTACCAGCGAAGACGACCCTGACTGCTATTATCAGCTGAGCGCAGACATCGACCCTGTGGATGCAAACGTTGTGGAAGTGTACTATGAGTGGGGCACGATAACCCTCTACGAGGGCTGCACCTACCACCTGAATCTGGTGTCGTATGTCGTAAACGATGACAACAGCGAGACCACCGTGGCGACTGTAACGGTCGACTATGTTGGCAGTTCTCCGGCTGAAGTCACCTCCGAAATCAGTGTCATCAGCGTGATACCTACGCCCAACCTTGACTATCCCACCGAGGATGACATGCTCAACTTCGCTGAGGGACGCGACTCGATCACGGTTGAATTCGACGGCGAGGTAATCGTTACCGACTGCATAATCAACGAAGGCTCTGGCGTTTCGACGGACATGATGAGCAACATGACCCGCACCGTGAACGATGATGGCCATACGATTGTAACCGTCAAGATACCCCAGAGGTACGCCACGTACACAAGCGTCATCCTCGCACTGTACGTGACCGACGCGGACGGCAATTCCACTGAGGACACTGGCGAATATGCCGACATCCGCGTCTCCGGCTGGTATTCGTTCACCGTGGCCATTGCCGATGCCCGCGTCATCGACACTTCGCTTACCTACACAAACGTGGAGCCTGCCGGCTACGCCTTGCAGCTCGACACCGTGAAGCTCACCATTGGCGTTACCAGCGACAATGCGCCCGCGCGTGTGATTAGCGACGCTTCGGCCGCTCTCTACAAAGTGGCCGACGGGGACACCACTCTCTATGCCAACGCAGTGCTCTTCACGCCGGCTGACGAGACAGGCTGGACCGAACTTGACAACGATCAGGTTTACGTTACGTTCACCGACCTTACCACTGGTGAGCCGACGGTCATCACCGAGGCTGGCAACTACGTGCTCAACATCGCAGAGATGAGCATCTCCGACGTCAACTTCGACGAGATAAATCCCTGGGAAATGAGCGCAAACGGCGTGGTAGGCACGTGCAACGCGGAGTGGAACATCGACCTCAAGGTGGTCAGCAGCATTCCTGAGGTGGTCAGCGTAGACCCCGCTCCCTACGTTTCCGGCGGCGACTTCAGCGAGGCCATCCCCACTGAGGTGACCGTTGAGTTCAGCGAGACCGTCACCATCGTTACGGCTTATGCCTCGTTGCAGTCCAACCCGAGGAACCGCACTTACTTCACCGAGGCTAACGGCAACCTCGTCATCGACGGAACGAAAGCCACCTTCACCCTCCCCGAGGAGGCACAGGACGAGCTTAACGTTTCCATCGTGATTGTTGCAGAGTCCGAAGAGGGCGTGCCTGTCACCTATAACAGCGACGAAGAGGGCTACGTGATCCTCGAATACCAGATGCCGATGAACATATTCGTGCCGGCAGAGGTCAGCCCGACTCCCGATTCTTACGTCGACGAGCTGTCGGTCATCACCATCACCACCACCGAATCCGTGGCCATACTTGACAACAGCAAGGATGTCGTGCTCCTTAACGCCGAGGGCGATACCGTTGCTGTCGGTGCAGTGGATTACGACTGGGAAGCATGGGACGTTCTCTATGTGACCCTCACCCCGACCATCACCGAAGAGGGCACGTACACTCTCCTCATCCCCGAGGGTCTGTTCGGCAACCTCGACGAGACCATGTACAACCCAGAGCTGAGCTACACGTTCAACGTTGGCGAAGAGCCGTCCACCACGGGCATCAGCGACGCAGTTGCGGCTGACGGCAACGAGACTGTCAAGGTCTACACCGTGAGCGGCGTGCTCGTGGCCGAGGGCGCACGTTCCGAGGTGATCGGTACGCTGGCCAAGGGCCTCTACATCGTGGGCGGCAAGAAAGTGGTGGTGCGCTGACAGCCCCAACCACGGAAGCCTGACCACGGCTTGACATGAATGCGCCGCCGCGCCGGTCGCCTGCGGCGGCCTGCGGGCGGCGCATTCCCTTTTCAATCACGCAACACCCTTAAAACAAACAGCTATGATAAAAAGACTTACACTCTTCGCCCTGTTGGCCGTGCTCGGCATGACGCGCCTCTCGGCACAGGTCGATTTCACGGACATCACACTCTCGTCGCTCGAAGACGAGCAGAGCGTCGACCTCTCAATGGGCATCAACTACTTCCGCCTCACGGCCGACCGCGATGCCGTGTTGCAGTTCAGCGTGGGCTTCGGGGGCATCCTCCTCTACTATACCGATGCCGAAGGCACTGTGGACAGCGACCAGGAGCAGCTGTCGTCGACAACGACATCCACGGGATACGTCTACAGCGCGAGCGTGGTGGCAGGGGAGACATACTACTTCCGCACAAGCAGAATCGTCGAAGCCACCACCATCACGATAAGCTATGAGAGCAGCGGGCAGACCTCCGTGCAGATAAGCGTCTCGGCCAACTACTCCGACGGCGACACATACGTCACCACCGGCTCCAACCTTGAGCTGACGTTCGACCGCCGCGTCACGGTGGATCGCACGTTGCTCGTCTATGGCGAGGGTGACGACGACTACACGGAAATCAGCTCCGACTACATCAACACCTCGTTCTTCATCAACTACTACTACTCCATTTCGCTGGCCTCTGTCGTCAATAGCCTCGTGAGTGAGGGGCTGATGTCGGAGGGCGACGTGTTCACCGTGAGGCTGGAGGGCATCGCCGATGCCTCCGACGCTTCGGTAATCTACGGCGACGACGGCACTTACGCAATCTCGTTCGTGCTCGGCGCACAGCCAGCATATCTCGTCAGCGTCGACCCGGAAGACGGCTCGTCCATCCCCAACTACTATCCTGCGGACGGCTCAGGCCAGCAGTTCACGTTCGTCTTCTCCGAAGAGCTTGACCCCGAGGCCAGCGTTCGCGTGACAGTGAGCTACGGCGACACGGAGGCCGGGTCGTACAGCACGGCTAACGCCACCTATACCATCGACGGCAACACGCTCGTGGTAGACCTCTCGGGCACCAAGTTCCCCGAGACGGTGGAGAGTTCGCGCAACGGCACAGAGACTACCGTCGTCACAATGTCCATCTACGGCCTGACAACCCTCGACGGTTCTTCCGTGGAGTCCAACTACGCTTCAGCCGGTTCTACGGCCGTAGTCGTGACGTACACGGTGGAGAAGCAGTCAATCAGTTTCTACTACGACTTCGACCCGTACAACGGCGTGGCCTCTCTCGACGGCTATACCTACATCACGGTGTGGGTGTCCACGCCCATCTACTACAGCGGCATCCGCCTCGACTGGACCGATGCCCGTGGTGGAGAGCAGTCGCGCACCTACACTGCCGATGAAGTGCCGTTCTCGTGGGACGACGACCTGTCCGGCTACGTGGCGCAAGTGCCCATCTCCAGCATCGGCTTCGGCACGCGCCCGCTGACGCTGACCGTGCTCGACGCAGTGATTGGCAACGGCGACGAGGTGGAGATCACGGGAACGTTCAACACCAACGCCACCACCGCCATTGAGTCCGTCAACGCCGCCGAGGCCGATACCGAGGCCACGCTCTACTCCCCCGCAGGGGTGATGGTGCGCCAAGGCTCTCGCTCGACCATCCTCAATGGCGTGCGCCCCGGCCTCTACATCCTCAACGGCGAGAAAGTTGTGGTGAAGTGAGGCTTTGGCCTTTAACCCCAAATCAAGTAAAGGAGTGTCCGCCGCAGGGCACTCCTTTACTTTTTCTCCCTTTTGAGAGTATGCCAATGGAAGAGGAAACGGCACTCTTCCCCAAAGCCCTCCGGCTGCAAACAGACGTGCGCTGCCGTTAACATAATTATGTTAACGCCGCCAACGGAACTCTTCCTCGCCAACCGTCAGACATTCAGTGAGTTGCAAAACCTATGCTTTTGCAACGCAATACCTGCCTTATTGGCCCGCAACGAATGCCTCATTGCACTGCAATACCTGCCGTTTCAGCCCGCCGTATGACACCCGCTGAAAATCCGTGACCCACCGGCCGTTTTTAGTTGCATATTCGCAAGCATGGCCGAACATTTAGGAATGGAAAGCGAAAACTTGTGATTTTCCCTTTATTCGTTTTGCCGTATTGTAGAAAAACCGTACATTTGTTGTACATTATAATGTACAACTTAAAGCAGGAAGTTATGAGAGTGATAAGTTCGTCAGAGTTAAGGAACAACATGAAGAAATACCTTGATTTGGCTGTAAATGAGAAAATATTGATACAGCGAGGCAAGAATGAGACTTTTGTGCTTACACGTGCGGAGTATTTAGAGCCAGATGAGGATTTAAGGCGGGCTATAAGCGCAAAAGAGTTGCTTGTAGGCGTTGAGGATGATATACGGGCTGCATACAGGGAGAAGTACGGGAAGAGGGCATGACGGTTCTGTTTCTGCCAGAGGTAAGGCAATATCTGAAAGAGTTGCAGGAAATACTTTTTGAAAGGGAGTATTTCGGATTTGAGGAAGCGGCCGTGCAGTATGTAAGGGATTTAATCCTCGACATTGAGGAAACATTGCCGCTGAGGGTAAGCAAAGAAGCGCCTCCTTATTTCAACCGATACGGCGAGGGGATGAGGTATGCCTCTTTCAGGAAAAACAGGAGCACTCAGTGGTATGTGTTTTTCAGCAAGTACATAGAGAAAGGAGAGACAGTTTACCTTGTGCGATATATAAGTAACAACCATGTAATATCTCAATATTTATAGTGCCAACGGCCTGCGATGCTTTTCTTTGCCCTTACAGCCCGTGTCACCGCACATCCGAATAAAGCCACACACGACGCGAAACAAGCTCACAAGCCAAAAGAAAAGGTTGGCCGTTGCAGACCAACCAACCTTTAATGAGCATATTCACCATGCCTTGTTATAAGGTTTTGGCCGTCCTCGCCGAGAACGAAAGGCAAAGTGACAGCCCGCTATCTTCCTCATCACGGAAGCAGAACTGCCTCAAAAACTCATCCCAAATCATCGCACTATAAATTCAAAACAGTTTCTAATTCCGTTTGGCCATAAGCGCATCTTTTCGCGTGTGTATGCCTTTAGAACTTATACTTTGCGCCGAAGCTTGCCACAAGCTGCGAGAATCCCCCTGTAATCACCTCGTAACGCAGTTCTAGGCCAATGGCAATCTTGTCGGTCACGTCATACTCTATGCCGCCTCCGAAGTCCAGCTTTAATGAGGTTTCGGTTTTTCTGTGTGCGTGTCTACAGAAGTCTATGCCTATGCCCACCAGCGGATAAGCGTTGAGATTAGGGGCAACGTCGAACAGGTAATGCCCGTTAATCGTAATGTCAAACATTCCTCTCTCGCCAAAATAGTATGTCATTGACGGCTCGATTCGGATGGCATCGGTAAGTCCGTGTTGATACTTCACACCTAATCCGGCATTGCTTGCGGTTGTGCCGAAATTCAAACTGACACCTATGGCTTGCTCGCCCTTTTGAGCAAACGCACAAACACTACCCATCGCAAGGATAGCAATCATCAAAATTTTCTTCATGTCTGATTCTTTTGTGCATCTATGACCCTGCGATGCGGTTACTGGCACTTGTTTATCAGGAGGACATTGGAAAGAAAAGCGAGGCCATCATTCTGCCTCATCCACTGCCGTAGGGTAGGACTCCCTGCAATGTGGATTAAGGAGAACAGACAACCCTCACTTGGATGTATATCGTATCGGATTACGAATGCAAGCCAAAGCGAGCGTCTTTCCCACATATTCCGATGTTGTTTCTTGCAGAGTGCCCAATTTTACGCAGTCGGAATAAGCGAAAATGCGCTTTCTTTCAATATGTCCGCACTCGGCATTTGCCAAGCGCGATGCAAGTTACGCATTTTTCAGGGAAGAACGCTCTTTTCCTTGGTGAAAATCAATCAATGCCTGAAAGTCAAGCAAGCCATACGTTCCTGACAGTCCTTTTCTCTTATGTCCACGCGGATTTTGGTGCGGACGCATTGCTGTGATTGAATAGTTCTGGCGGCCTAATCAGGGGAATAGGGGGATACGCGATGCAAAGATGACGGCTTTGGGGACAGTGCCGTTAAAGGCTAACCATTCCGATGCCACCGCAAATGATGATTCCCCAATGACGTTTTGCTACTTCTGTCACATTAACACATTCAAGAAAAAGTTGTTCGCACTCTTAGAGGTGCATCCAAATGTAGATGTAAAAGCAATGGGATTCCCTGCCAATTGGCATGAAGAACCTCTGTGGAAAGACTGACAAAAACATTCAAAATGTTTCTTTTCGCAGGTTTATGAATACATAAAAAGCATGACATTCGCCGTTGTTAGCGTATCCATCCTATATCAGCCACTTGCACAAAGTTTATTAACATAAACCCCGCCCGAAACCGCTCACAGGCAAAAAGAGGAAAAGGTTGGCCGTTGCTGACCAACCTTTCTCCTGAATGTTTCTTGCATTGAAGCCTTAATGGAGGTATTGCTCTATTTCCGAGTCATCCACGCGCTCGTATGACATGGAGATGCCCGCTGTGACAAGCGTTAAATATGTATCGGTCAAATTCGTGATACTCGTCGTTATGGTAACGATGCCACTGCCACTTACGGTTATCGTATTTCCCGACTGTACCCATTGGCCTTTCATCACTTCAATTTCATCTCCATCTCCATAGTCATTTATATCCACCTCAATATATGTCCCGTTCTCTTGGAATTGCACATATTGAGAACCAAAGATAACAAGGTCATCAATGTCTGCACCGCCCAGTGCGACCCATTTCCATGTGCCAACGATGCTGCCTGATACATCATCATCATCGTCATCATTGCTGCAAGAGACCAACGCGAATGATGAAACGGCGAGCAACGCCACGAACAATAGGTAAATACGCCTTTTCATGTGTGTATGCTTTAGAATTTATACTTTGCACCTATCCCTGCCGCAAACTGCGAGAATCCCCCTGTAATCACCTCATAACGCAGTTCCAGGCCAAGGGCAATCTTGTCGGTCACGTCATACTCTATGCCGCCTCCGAAGTCTATCTTGAATGAGGTGTCAGTTTCTTTGGTCGTTTTATATTCATAACTCAAAGAAAACTCATCTATAATATCTACATCTATCCATTCGTATCTGCAAAAGTCAAAGCCTATGCCCACCAGCGGATAAACAGTGATTTTAGGTGCTACGTTGAAGAGGTAATGCCCGTTAACCGTAATGTCAAGCATTCCGTCTCCGCCAAAGTAATAAGTCACAGACGGCTCGATTCGGATGGCATCAGTAATTCCGGCTCAGTAGAAATTTAGTGGGGATAGGCATATAGTTTTGCGATGCGGAACAAG
>CAZURD010000056.1:0-15738 GCA_964623445.1 uncultured Prevotella sp.
AGTGGATATTCATCAGAATTTTCGCCCCCGACGAAACGAAAAAGAGGGCGCATCAAATGTCTTTCACATTGATGCGCCCTCTCTGTTGAGCCTCTTGTCGGATTCGAACCAACGACCCCGAGATTACAAATCACGTGCTCTGGCCAACTGAGCTAAAGAGGCAGGGGTGGGCAAGCTACTCACATCGCACCGCTACGACCTGCTACCTTTGCTACGTTCCCGTCCTGGAGGATTGACAGGGAGCTGGTCGTGCAAGACTTGCCCGTCTGTTTGCGGGTGCAAAGGTAGTGATTTTCCCAAATCCGCCAAAGGTTTATCACAAAAAAAATCAAAAAACAAGCGTGCCCTCCCGCATATCTGTGATAAAATGACTACTTTTGCATCGCAGTAAAAGACAATTATGACACTTGAGGAATACTCCCAGCTCAAGGCTTTCGCACGTGTGGACGGCGTGTATGTCGGCGCGGCGTGGATAGTGAGTTTCGCTTTTTACGTCAAGGGGCTTACCACCCCGTGGCTCGGAATGCTCGGCACGGCCATTGCCGCAATATCCCCGTTTGCCGTCGCAATGCTACTCAAAAAGTTTCGCGACGACGCGCGCAGCGGGGTAATATCGTTCAGGCGGGGCATGGCTTTCTATGCGCTCGTGTTCCTCTACGCCTCACTCCTGCTCGCCGTTGCGCAATATGCCTACTTCGCATTCATGGACAAAGGCTATCTGATTGAGTGCTACACGGCGATGATGCACAGCCCCGAGGCCGAGACGATGATGAGCGCGTATGGCGTGAGCCAGCAGCAGATAGACGACAGTCTCGCGCTTCTGGGAAGCCAGAAGCCCATAAGCATAGTGCTCAACATATTCTCCATGAACATAATCCTGGGTCTGCTGTTCAGCCTGCCCGCAGCCGCCGTGATGAAACGCACGCAGCCCGGGAGGACGATCAGGAGGCAATGAACATACCATCAACAACACAACGCATTTCATGGACATTTCGGTAGTCATACCTTTATATAATGAGGAGGAGTCGCTGCCCGAGCTTTTCGACTGGATAGAGCGCGTGATGAAAGCCGGCGGATACACTTACGAGGTGATATTCGTCAACGACGGCTCCACGGACGGCTCGTGGCAGGTGATAGAGAGGCTGGCGGCGAAGTCGGAACACGTGCGCGGCATAAAGTTCCGGCGCAACTATGGCAAAAGCCCAGCGCTCCACTGCGGATTCGCGCAGGCCGAGGGCGACGTGGTGATAACGATGGATGCCGACATGCAGGATTCCCCCGACGAGATTCCGGAGCTTTACCGCATGATCAAGGAGGAGGGCTACGACCTCGTGTCGGGATACAAGAAGAAACGCTACGACCCCCTGTCGAAGACGCTGCCGACAAAGCTCTTCAACGCCACGGCACGCAAGATAAGCGGCATAAAGAACCTGCACGACTTCAACTGCGGCCTGAAAGCCTACCGCAAGGACGTTGTGAAGAACATCGAAGTGTACGGCGAGATGCACCGCTACATACCCTATCTCGCCAAGAACGCAGGCTTCTGCAAGATTGGCGAGAAAGTCGTGAAGCACCGCGCACGCAAGTACGGCACCACCAAGTTTGGCCTCAACCGCTTCTTCAACGGCTATCTCGACCTGATGACGCTGTGGTTTCTCGGCACGTTCGGGCGCAAGCCGATGCACGTCTTCGGCTTCCTCGGCACATTGGTCTTCCTCGTGGGCTTCGTAGCCGCCGCCATCCTCGGCATCGGCAAGCTCTACGCCCTGGCCAACGGCGTGCCCCAACGGCTCGTGACCGACTCGCCTTATTTCTACATCGCACTGACAATGATGGTGATAGGCACGCAGCTCTTTCTCACGGGCTTCCTCGGCGACCTCGTAAGCCGCACTTCAAGCAACCGCAACGACTACCAGATTGAAAAGGAGATAAGGTGCGGCACAGAGCCAAGCCACTGACAAACGCCATGCCACAACCATCAAAGACACGCCACACACGCCTGCGGGGAATGGCTCTGCTCGCCCCCGCAGCGTTGCTCGCCACGCTGCTCGGGGCTTCGTGCTCGTCGATAGACTGCCCCGTGGAGAACATCGTCAGCACCGTCTATGGCTTCCGCAAGGCGGGCGGCGTGAGCGACACGCTGCGCGACACGCTCACCATCACGACGACAAGGCGCGACGGCAGCGACAGCGTGCTGCTGAACAAGCTCGTGAATGCCGTATCATTTGAGCTGCCGATAAGCTACAACGCCCCCGAGGACACGCTCTTCGTCTGCATCACCGACACCTTTGGCACGACGACACTCGACACGGCATACATCACGAAAGACAACTACCCGCACTTTGAATCGGTGGACTGCAACGTGGCGTTCTTCCACTATATCACCTCCGTAAGAACCACGTCAAACGGTATCGACTCAATAGCCATCAACAAGCGAAACGTAGACTATGACCGGACGACAGAGCACATGTTCCTTTATCTCAAAGCTCGCCATTAGTCTTTTGGCCCTGGTGGCGGCGATGCAGGCTACGGCGCAATCGAAAACGTTTGCCATAGCCAAGGACAGCGTGGCCGTGTTTCAGGGCGTGGGCGTGGTGGTCGACATCGCCGGACCGGTGGTGCTGGCAATGAGCGACTACGGCGAATACGAGGCTGCGGTACACGTCAACCTCCACAACCAGTATTTTCCGGTGGTGGAACTGGGCTACGGCATGGCCGAACACGATGACGAAGTGACCGAACTGTACTACAAGACGAAAGCCCCTTACTTCCGCATTGGATGCGACCTGAACATACTCAAGAACAAGGCCACGCAGAACCGGCTGCACGTCGGGTTGCGGTATGCCTTCACCTCGTATAAGGTGGACATCGCAAGACACACGTTCGAGGATCCCGTCTGGGGCTGGGACACGGGATTCTCAATAAGCGGCGAGAAGAGCAACCAGCACTGGGCAGAGGTGGTGCTCGGCCTCGACACCAAGATATGGGGGCCGATTCGCCTCGGATGGGACGTGCGTTACAGGCTGCGCCTTGCCCACAAGGACAACAGCGCGGGCAACGCCTGGTACGTGCCGGGCTTCGGCAAGACGGGCAACACGCGCATAGGGGCGCACTTCAACTTTATGATAGAAATCTGACTTTATGGAAAAAGCCACACCCTCACCCACAGGAAACGGGCGCAACAGACGCCTGCCGTGGCAACTTCCGCTGCTGGTAGTGGTCGTGGCGGTGGCCTGCATCATCGTGGGCAGGCAAAAGCCTGCACCCTATCGCCACGAGAGCGGCACGGCGTTCGGCACGGTTTACAGCGTGACCTATCAGTCCGACTCCTCGCTCACGGCGTGCATCAGGGAACAGCTCGCACGTGTCGACTCCTCGCTTTCGATGTTCAACGAAGCCTCCACAATATCGGCAGTCAACCGGAACGAGCCTGTCCGCGTCGACACGATGTTCGCAGAGGTGTTCGCCCTGGCACAGGACGTGTCGCAGGCCACCGACGGCGCGTTTGACATCACGGTTGCGCCGCTCGTCAACGCATGGGGCTTCGGTTTCAGCAACGACACAGAACCCTCTCCCGAGGCCATCGACAGCTTGCTGCAATTCGTAGGCCACGGGCTGGTGGAGATGCGCGGCGGAAGGGTGGTGAAAGCCGACCCGCGCACCATGCTCGATTGCAGCGGCATCGCGAAAGGCTACGCCGCCGATGCCGTGGCGAGGGTCATGCGCAGTCATGGCGTGGAGAACTTCATGGTGGAGATTGGCGGCGAGATTGTCACCAAAGGCATAAACGAGAGCCGCGTGCCGTGGAAGATTGGCGTGACGCGGCCCGTAGACGACACGCTGGCAAGCGGGATGGACATCCAGGCCGTTGTAAACGTCACCGACATGGCCATGGCCACGAGCGGAAACTACCGTAACTTCTACTACCGCGACGGCAAGAAATACGCCCACACCATAGACCCGCACACGGGTCGACCCGTGCAACACAGCCTGCTCTCGGCCACGGTGCTGGCCGACGACTGCGCCACTGCCGACGCATACGCCACGGCATTCATGGTGATGGGCATGGAAAAGGCGAAGAAAACGCTCGAAAGCCACCCCGAACTGATGGCCTATTTCATCTATGCCGACAGCAACGGCAACTACGGGGAATGGGCGTCGCCCTCCATGAGCGACAAGATAGCACACTGACAGATGGCTCGCTTCCAACTCAACGAAACCCTCCTGCGCTTCCCTCTGTTCAACGGCATGGGGCACAGCGAGCTAACGCAGCTCGTGGCACATACGCGCTTTGAGTTCATGAAGCTATTTCCGGGAGAGCGGCTCGTTGCACAAGGCGAGCCGGCAAAGCGGCTCTTCCTCGTCACCAACGGCACGTTCCGCCGCCAGACGGAATCCGCAGACGGAGGGTATGCGGTGGAAGAGGTGGCCGAAGGCCCGTTTATGATGCCTCCCGACCGCCTTTTCGGACTGGAGCAGGTGGAGCAGAGCACGCTCACAGCAACGTCAGAAGCCAGCATTGTGGCCCTTGGCAAGAGCGAACTGTTCCACCTCTGCAATGAATTTCTCGCCATACGAATCAACCTTGTGAACATCTTTGCCACGCGGGCGCAGCAACTTTGCGACCAGCTGTGGCGCAAGCCACCGTCGAATCTGCGCGAAAACATGGTGAGGTTCTTTGTCGCCCACTGTTCCGACTGGCGCGGGACGAAAGTGTTTCTCATCCACATGGATCGCATCGCGGCCGAAGTGAACGACAGTCGGCTCAATGTCTCGCGCGAGTTGAAAGCCATGCGCGAGGACGGTCTGGTGGAGTGTACACGCGGGCGGATAATCATTCCCGACCTCGAAAAACTGCTCTTGGACATCAAGTAGAATCGGATTCAGCCCTGAACGCCAGAAAACAGTCTGAAGCCCAATGGCCGATTAGGGTTAAAGTTTGCTTATGCAGGGCATTCGTAGTGATTTTTTTGTAATTTTGCATTCCGAACAAACAGGCCGTGGCGAAGTTACATCCGCCGCAGGAACAAGAAAAACAACGACTGACAATGGACGAAACAACGACAGCAAGCCAGACGGGGACAAACCCATTCATGGCCCCCTACGGCACGCCACACGACACAGTGCCATTCGACAGGATAAGGATAGAACATTTCGAGGAAGCCTTTGTCGAGGGCATCAGGAGAGACAATGAGCTTATAGAGAAAACCATCAACAATCCAGAAAAGCCCTCTTTCGACAACACCATCATAAACAAGGACGAGGACGAAGACGGCTACTACGACCTGCTCTCGCGCGTCTCCGACGTGTTCTTCAACCTGCTCAGCGCAGAGACCAACGACGAACTTGACGAACTCGCGCAGAAAATACAGCCCATGCTCACCAAGCACGCCAACGACGTGAGCCTCAACAGGCAACTATTCGAGCGCATCAAGGCTGTGCATCGCCACCACCGAATGCTCACGCAGGAGGAAAAGAGACTGCTCGACGACTGTTACGATGGCTTCGTGCGCAGCGGGGCACTGCTCGACGACGAGGGCAAGGAGCGGCTCAGGCATCTCTCGGAGGAGGCAAGCCAACTGTCGCTGCAATTCTCGCAAAACCTGCTGAAGGAGAACAAGGCTTTCAAGCTCCACATCACCGACCCCGCACAGCTCGACGGACTGCCCGAGACGGCAACCGAGGCCGCCGCAATGGCAGCCAAGGAGGAGGGACTTGAGGGGTGGCTCTTCACGCTCGACCAGCCCAGCTACGGCCCGTTTATGACCCACTCCACGCAACGCGAGCTGCGCAGGCAGATGTACATGGCCAAGAACACGGAGTGTACGCACGACAACGACACCAACAACACGGAGATATGCCGGCGGCTCGTCAACCTAAGGCAGGAAATGGCGCAGTTGCTCGGCTACAAAACCTACGCCGACTACGTGCTGAAAGAGCGCATGGCAGGCAACAGGCGCAACGTGTACAGGCTGCTTGACCAGCTCATCGACGCATACAAGCCGGCGGCATTGAGGGAGATGAAGCACCTCAAAGCGATGGCGACGCGCCTCGAAGAACGCGGGTTTGAGATGCAGCCGTGGGACATCAGCTTCTATTCGCACAAGCTGCAACTGAAGAAATACGACATAGATGCCGAAAAGCTGCGCCCATACTTCGAGCTGAGGCGCGTCATTGACGGCGTGTTCGGACTTGCCACCACGCTCTATGGCATCACGTTCAAGGAAAACAAGCAAATCCCCGTCTATCACCCCGACGTGAAAGCCTACGAGGTGTTCGACAAGGACGGGAGCTATCTGGCCGTGCTCTACGCCGACTTCTTCCCACGAAAGGGCAAGCAGGGAGGCGCGTGGATGACCGAATACCAAGGGCAGTGGATCGACCGCAACGGCAAAAACGTGCGCCCACACGTGAGCCTTGTGATGAATCTCACAAAGCCTACCGAGGAAAAGCCAGCTCTGCTGACGCTCGGCGAGGTGGAAACGTTCCTCCACGAGTTTGGCCACGCCCTCCACGGGATGTTCGCCAACACGCGCTTCGAGAGTCTCAGCGGCACGAACGTGTGGTGGGACTTCGTGGAACTGCCATCGCAGTTCATGGAGAACTATGCCGTGGAGAAAGACTTCCTGCGCACGTTCGCATTCCACTACAAGACGGGCGAGCCTCTGCCCGACGAGCTGATAGAGCGCATCGTGAAGAGCCGCAATTTCATGGCGGCCTACGACTGTATGCGGCAAGTGAGCTTCGGCCTGCTCGACATGGCCTACTACACGCTCGACAAGCCGCTTGAGGGCGACATCGAGACTTTTGAGAAGGAGGCATGGAAGAGAGCCACTCTCCTGGAGCAGCCCAAGGGAACGTGCATGACGGTGCAGTTCAGCCACATAATGGCCGGGGGATATGCCGCAGGCTATTACAGCTACAAGTGGGCCGAGGTGCTCGATGCCGACGCTTTCAGCGTGTTCAAGCGCAAGGGCATATTCGACCGCACCACGGCGCAACGCTTCCGCGACACCATTCTGTCGAAAGGCGGCACTGAACACCCCATGGAACTATACCGACGGTTCCGCCACGGCGAGCCTACAATAGACGCACTGCTGCGCCGCAACGGCATCAGGAAAGGAAAATAAGCACACCCGATGAACAAAGCCGACAAGCAACGGGCACTCGACATGCGCTACCTGCGCATGGCACGCATCTGGGCCGAAAACAGTTACTGCAAGCGACGCCAAGTGGGCGCGCTCGTGGTGAAGGACAAGATGATCATCAGCGACGGATACAACGGCACGCCGAGCGGGTTTGAGAACGACTGCGAAGACCAGAACTACGCGACGAAACCATACGTGCTGCACGCCGAAGCCAACGCGATTACGAAACTCGCGCGAAGCTCCAACAACAGCGACGGCTCCACGCTCTACGTCACTGCGTCGCCGTGTATAGAATGCGCCAAGCTCATAATACAGGCTGGCATCAGGCGCGTAGTCTACGGAGAGCACTATCGGCTGGAAGACGGCATCGAACTGCTGCGCATGGCAAACATTGAAGTGACCTATCTAAACCCCGACGAAGAAGAATGAAGCAAAACAAGTCGAACCGCTTCATGCCCCTCATCATGGCCGTGTGTGTGGTGGTGGGCGTGCTCATTGGCTCGTTCTACGCCAACCTTTTCTCCGGCAACAGGCTGAGCATCATCAATTCGAGCAGCAACAAGCTCAACAACCTGCTGCACATAATCGACGACCAGTATGTGGACACCGTGAACATCAACGACCTCGTGGAGAACGCCATGCCGCAAATACTCGCCGAGCTTGACCCACACTCTGTCTACATAAGCGCGAAAGACGTGGAGGAGGCCAACGACGAACTGAGAGGCTCTTTCTCCGGAGTGGGCATAGAGTTCACCATCAGGCGCGACACCATACACGTGCAGGGAGTGGTGAATGGCGGTCCAGCCGAACGCGCGGGAGTGCTGGCCGGCGACAAGATTGTGGCCGTGGACGGCGAGCCTTTCGTGGGCAAGGAAGTCACACAAGACGAGGCCAAGCGGAAACTGAAAGGGCCGAAGGGCACAAAAGTCGCCATAGGCATAATGCGCTATGGCGAGGACAGCATAAGAACCATGACCGTGACGCGCGGCGACATACCGCAGAAGAGCATCACTGCCGTGTATAAGCTCAACGACAACACAGGCTATATCAAGGTGCGCAACTTCGGGGAGACCACCTACCAGGAGCTTATCCTCGCACTCGCCCGCCTGTCGCAAGGCCAGCTCGAAAACCTCGTGATAGACCTTCGCGGAAACACGGGCGGCTATCTGGGGTCTGCCGCGAAGATGATAAACGAGTTCTTGCCCAAAGACCGCCTCATCGTCTACACCGAGGGGCGCAAGTCGAAACGGCAGGAGTTCCGCAGCGACGGGCGCGGGGCTTATCAGGACATACCCCTCGTGGTGCTCATCGACGAAGGCTCGGCATCGGCATCGGAGATATTCGCAGGCGCAATGCAAGACAACGACCGTGCCACCATAATCGGGCGGCGCTCGTTTGGCAAGGGGCTGGTGCAGCAACAAATGGCGTTCAACGACGGCTCCATGGTGCGCCTGACCATCGCCCGCTACTACACGCCGTCGGGACGGTGCATCCAAAAGCCTTACACCAACGGCGATGACAAGAGCTACGAGGAGGACTTGCTGACGCGCTATCAGCACGGCGAGTTCTTCACGCAGGACAGCATCAAGCACACCGGCCCGGAATATCACACGGACAACGGGCGCGTGGTGTATGGCGGGGGAGGCATCACGCCCGACATCTTCGTGGCGGAAGACACCACGGGAATGACATCCTATTACAAGGAAGCATCGCTTAGCGGCCTCATCATACAATTCGCATACAACTACACGGACGAGAACCGCCCCCTGCTGAAAGACTACAAAGACATGGAGAGCCTGAAGGCCTACCTGAATACGCAGGACATGGTGGACAAGTTCGTGAAGTTTGCGGCCGACAACGGACTGAAACGGCGCAACCTCCTCATACGCAAGTCACACGATTTGCTCGAACGCTACATTGTGAGCCGCGTGATATACAACATGCTCGACGAACAGGCGTGGACGGAATACCTCAACGAAAGCGACCCGGCCATAGACTCCACCATAAACGTCTTTAAGAAGAATGCGGCTTTCCCACAGCCGCCCGCCAACAGCGGTGAGGCCGAGACCGACGCTCCCGAGGGGGAGGGCGACAATGCCTGACAAGGCCGCACTGCGCAGATTGGTGCGCAGCCGTGGGCAAGAGGTGACGGCAGCCGAGCGCGAGGCGCAGTCGGCAAGCGTGGTGGAACGCATCAGGCAGCACGCGGCCTATCGCAACGCCGCTGTAGTGATGCTCTTCTGCCCACTGCCCGACGAGGTGGACATCAGCCCGCTACTCACCGACTGGCCGGAAAAGACATTCGTGCTGCCGCTCGTCAGAGGGGCAACCACGATGGAGGCACGCCTCTACAGAGGGCCGGAGAGCCTGCGGCGGGGTGCGTTTGGCATAATGGAACCGACGGGGGCGCGGCTCGACGACCTCTCACAGGTGGGACTTGTCGTAGTGCCGGGAATGGCTTTCGATGCCGGTGGCCATCGCCTCGGGCGCGGACGCGGCTACTACGACCGCTTTCTGCCGCTGCTCACAATGGCCTGGCGCATCGGTGTGTGCCTCGCCCATCAGTTGGTGGAGAGCGTGCCGACAGAGCCGACAGACATTGCCATGCACGAAATTTTGTGCTGCCAATGCCATAAAATAGCTACACAGGACTGCCGAAAGCGTTTCTTTCCAAGCGTGTCGGGCTTGGCTTCGGGTCAATGCAATTGATGTAAGGGGCTGCCACACCTTTATATATATACCTACAAATGAATGGCTGGCTAATCCGTCTGCCGCATGTGTGATGGCCATTGATGGCGGCAATTCATTCCCCGCTGTTGGAGACGCGGCATAGACCCGGCTCATCAATAATCTTGATCTTGCGTCCGTCGACAATCACAAGCCCCTCGTTGGCAAGGCCGGAAAGTATGCGTATGGCGTTGCTCGTGGTCATGTTCGACATGTTTGCAAGCTCCTCGCGGCTCAGGTAGATGCTGAGCGTGGAGCCATCGTCCTCGTAACCATACTTGTTTTTCAAGACGATGAGCGACTCGGCGAGCCTCCCCCGCATGTGCTTCTGCGTTAGGCTGATCGTCAGTTCGTCGGCTTCGCCGAGCATACGAGCCAGTTGCCGTATGAAGAAGATGGACAATTCGTTGTTTTGCTCCACAAGCATCCATATCACGGCTATGGGTATCAGACACACGGTGGAGGTCTCGAAAGCCTGTGCCGCCGTCTTGTAAGGCTCTTCGGCAAAGGCGGCGCGGAAGCCGAACACCTCTCTCCGCTCCATCACACGCACTATCTGCTGGCGGCCTCCAATGCCGCTCTTGTAGACTTTCACCTTGCCATCGAGCAGGCACATGAGGAAAGCCGGACGCTCCCCCTCGCGGTAGAGCATCTCGTTCTTTTCGTAGACGTGTACACGGATGTGCTCCGTGAGGTATTGGCGTTGTATTTCAGTGAGCGGTTCCCATAGCACCGACATGGTTTCCGCTATCGAATGATGGTCGAAGTCGTCCTTTACAATCATCGCACGGCGTTGCTTACGAAGTGCTGCAAAATTACAAAATTTCGTCAGGAAACTCCCTCCTCCATGCTCCGAAATCGCCATGAGGACGCAAAATGGAGGGCTTTAATAAACAATAAATTGCGATTTATTTTGCCGTTACGGCGGAAATGGTTACTTTTGAAAGTGGATTATGGCGTTCTCCACACGAGGAGACACCATGACAAAAGCCTGCCAATAATTAAAAACCTTAATATATGGACTATGAGTTATTTACGTTTTGAAAAAAGTGTAATGACTAATCTGGAGGAGTCGCTACATCGTGAATTGCTCAGAACCAACAGGTCGGGGGCGTATTCGTGCTCCACGATCGTTGACTGCAATACACGCAAGTACCACGGACTACTCGTTGTGCCAGTCCCCGGACTTGACGATGACAATCACGTGCTGCTCTCCTCACTCGATGCCACCGTCATCCAGCATGGGGCGGAGTTCAACCTTGGGCTTCACAAGTATCAAGGCAACAACTACAGCCCGCATGGCCACAAGTACATACGTGAGTTCTACTGCAACAAAGTGCCTACGACTATCTACCGCGTGGGCGGCGTGCTGCTGAAGAAGGAAGTGGTGTTCCAACACTACGAAGACCGCATCCTGCTGCGATACACCCTTGTTGAAGCGCACTCGGAAACTACGCTGCGCTTCAGGCCGTTTCTGGCATTCCGCAGCGTGAGGCAGTTCACGCACGAAAACTCCGTTGCCAGCCGCGACTATCAGGAGGTTGACAACGGCATCAAGACCTGCATGTATGCCGGATACCCAGACCTGTACATGCAATTCAGCAAGAAAGCCGAGTTCATTTTCCGTCCCGACTGGTATCGGGGGGTGGAATATACAAAGGAACAGGAGCGCGGCTACGCCTCAAGCGAAGACCTTTACGTTCCCGGCTACTTTGAAATGAACATCAACAAGGGCGAGTGCATCGTGTTCTCAGCCTCCACTTCGCCCATAAAAACGTCGGGACTGAAAGCCCTCTTCGACAAGGAAGTGAAGGAAAGGACACCGCGCGACAACTTCTTCCATTGCCTCGTGAACGCCGCACACCAGTTCCACAAGCGCGAAAAAGACGGCCAAGACCGCTACATCATCGCCGGATACCCGTGGTTCAAGTGCCGCGCAAGAGACACGTTCATCTCCCTTCCGGGTCTCACGCTTGCCATTGAGGAGCAAGATTATTTTGAAATGGTGATGAAGACCGCCGAGCGCGGCTTGCGGGAGTTCATGGATGGCAAGCCGCTCACTGTGAGCATGACTGAGATTGAACAGCCCGATGTGCTGCTGTGGACGGTTTGGGCCATACAGCAATACGCCAAACACGCCGGCGAGGCAAAGTGCTGGCAGATGTACAGCGACCTGCTGAAGACCATAATCCTATATATCACCTCCAACAAACACCCCAACCTGCGCCTCGACGAAAACGGCCTGCTCTTCAGCGAGGGGCGCGAGCGTGCCGTCACGTGGATGAACTCCACGGCCAACGGACGCCCCGTCGTGCCGCGCACAGGATATATCGTGGAGTTCAACGCGCTGTGGTACAACGCCCTGAAGTTCTGCGCCGCACTGGCTGCGAAGAACAACGACGAGGCCGCCGCAGCCCGATTGGAGAGCAGGGCAGAACTTTGCGCCAAGTCGTTCGTGGAGACTTTCGTCAATCAGTACGGCTATTTGTTCGACTATGTGGACGGCCTCGGACTGGACTGGAGCGTCCGTCCTAACATGATATTCGCCGTGGCGTTTGAATATTCGCCACTCACGCAGGAGCAGAAGAAAAACGTTCTCGATGTGTGTACGCGCGAACTGCTCACGCCCAAGGGTATGCGCACCCTCTCACCGAAGAGCGGCGGCTACAACCCGATGTACGTAGGGCCGCAGACACAGCGCGACTACGCCTACCATTCGGGCACGGCGTGGCCGTGGCTGGGCGGATTCTACATGGAAGCCTGCCTCCGGATGTACAAACGCACGAGGCTCAGTTTCATAGAACGCCAGATGGTTGGCTATGAGGACGAGATGGGAAGCCACACCCTCGGAACCATTTCTGAACTCTTCGATGGCAATCCCCCGTTCCACGGGCGAGGCGCAATGTCTTTCGCAATGAACGTGGCCGAGATACTGCGGACGCTGAAGCTGCTTGAGAGCTACACTTACCATAAATAGAAAGAGGGAGGACTACAATATGAAAGTGTTAATGTTTGGATGGGAGTATCCTCCCCACGTGTTCGGTGGACTTGCCACCGCAAACTTCGGCATAACCGAGGGACTGCACGCACAAGGCGACGTTGAAATCGCACTTTGCCTGCCGCGTCCTTTCGGCGACGAATCGCAGCACGCGGCACGCATCATCGCCATGAACGCCGTACCGATAGCATGGCGCGACGTCGACTACGACTACGTGAAGAACCGCGTGGGCAACATCATGCAGCCGGAGCTTTATTACCGCCTGCGCGAACACATCTACGCCGACTTCAACTACATGAACGTCAATGACCTTGGCTGCATGGAGTTCGCAGGAGGCTACCCCGGCAACCTGCACGAGGAGATAAACAACTATTCCATCATAGCCGGCGTGGTGGCACGCACGGAGGAATATGACATAATACACGCACACGACTGGCTCACTTACCCCGCCGGCATACACGCAAAGCAAGTGAGTGGCAAGCCGCTCTGCATCCACGTACACGCCACCGACTTCGACCGCTCACGCGGCAAGGTAAACCCCACGGTTTATTCCATCGAAAAAAACGGCATGGACTGGGCCGACTGCATCATGTGCGTGAGCGAGCTGACGCGGCAGACCGTAATCAACCAGTATCACCAAGACCCGAGAAAGGTCTTTACCGTACACAACGCCGTCTACCCGTTGAAGCCGGAATACGCCGACATACCGCGCCCCGACCACACCGGCCGCGACAAGGTGGTGACATTCCTCGGCCGCATCACGATGCAGAAAGGGCCTGAATATTTTGTGGAGGCAGCCAACATGGTGCTGCACCGCACGCACAACGTGCGCTTCTGCATGGCCGGTTCGGGCGACATGATGGACGCGATGATTTACCTCGCGGCAGAGCGTGGCATCGCAGACCGCTTCCACTTCCCCGGGTTCATGCGCGGGAAAGAGGTCTACGAGTGCCTCAAGGATTCCGATGTCTACGTCATGCCGTCTGTGAGCGAGCCGTTCGGCATATCGCCGCTTGAGGCAATGCAGTGCGGCACGCCGTCGATCATCTCGCGACAGAGCGGATGCGCCGAAATACTCCACAACTGCATAAAGGTGGACTACTGGGACATTCACGCCCTGGCAGACTCCATCTACTCCATCTGCGCAAACGAAAGCCTTTTCCGCTACCTTCAGGAGGAGGGCAAGCGCGAGGTGGATCAAATCACGTGGAAGAAAGTGGGGCTTTGGATCAGGGAACTATACGAGCGCACACTCGGCTGGCGATGACCGCCGAAAGAGCATCCACGGACAGTCCAACCAAACAAAACAACAGGCTGCGCCGCACGGCGGGCCACAACAAAACATACAGACATGAAAACAATTTGCTTATATTTCGAGATACACCAAATCATACATCTCAGGCGTTACCGCTTCTTCGACATAGGCACCGACCACTATTATTACGACGACTATGAGAACGAACGCAGCATAAACGACCTCGCGAACCGCTCCTACATGCCCGCGCTGAACACGCTGCTCGACATGATTCGCAACAACGGCAACTACTTCAAGGTGGCGTTCTCCATCTCGGGAGTGGGCATGGAGCAATTGGAGATGCACGCGCCGCAGGTGATTGAGAAGTTGCAGGAGCTGAACGAGACGGGCTGTGTGGAGTTCCTTGCCGAGCCATACTCCCACGGCCTCTCCGCACTGGCCAACGAGGAGACATTCGCCGCCGACGTGAGGAAGCAGGCAAAGAAGATGGAAGAGTATTTCGGACGTATGCCGACGGTGTGCCGCAACTCCTCGCTCATCTACAGCGACGACATCGGAGGCCAAGTGGCCGCAATGGGATTCAAGGGTATGCTCACCGAGGGAGCGAAGCACGTGCTGGGCTGGAAGTCGCCACACTATGTCTACAACTGCAACATCGCGCCAAACCTCAAACTGCTGTTGCGCGACGTTGTGCTTAGCGACGACATCTCGCTGCGCTTCAACAACAGCCAGTGGGAGGGCTATCCGCTCTTCGCCGACACCTACATCAACCGCATCGCATCGCTGCCGGAGGGCGAACGCATCATCAACATCTTCATGGAACTGTCGGCATTGGGCATCGCACAGCCTCTGTCGTCGAACATACTGGAGTTCATCAAGGCATTGCCGGCCTGCGCACGCGCCAAGGACATCACGTTCTCAACGCCTACGGAGATTTGCGACATGGTGCCGAGCGTAGGCAGTCTCGACGTGCCCGACACGCTGTCGTGGGTCGACGAGGAGCGCGACGTGAGCTGCTGGCTCGGCAACGCGATGCAGCGCGACGCCTTCAACAAGCTGTATAGCTTGGCAGACCGCATCCGCATCGCCAACGACCCGCGCATAAGCCAGGACTGGGACTATCTCCAGGCGAGCAACAACTTCCGCTTTATGACCACCAAACCCACCAGCGTGGGACTTGACCGTGGCATATACGCCAGTGCGTTCGACGCTTTCACGAACTACATGAACATTCTCGGCGACTTCATCAACCGCGTGAACAGCCTCTATCCTGAAGAAATCGACAACGAGGAACTCAACGGCCTGCTTACAACCATAAAGAATCAGGGCGACGAGATCGAGATGAAGGACAAGGAGATAATACGCCTAAAGACTAAGATTGAGAAGATGCAGGCCACGGAGGAGAAGCTCAAAGCCATGATCGAGAAGTCTGCCGGGACGAAGAAGACCACCACGCGAAAGTCACACGCGAAAGCCGCTGAGGGCGAGCCTGCCGCAGATTGACCTTCGCTGAAGCCGGAATAGCTGCAAAATACTGACGGCGGCGAGGCTTGGGACGACAAGTTCCATGCCTCGCCGCCCTTTTTGTTTGCATCCCGGAACATGGCAAT
>CAZURD010000057.1:0-15086 GCA_964623445.1 uncultured Prevotella sp.
TGAAACCTTTGCAAACATCCGCAACCGTCCACTCCGTATGTAGTGTTGTCTTCATGTTTTTGGCTTTTAAGATTTCAACCATGTTTAAATTTTACGAATTAGAACCCTTTCGTAAAGTCGGACAAGTTGCCCGTCACGTTCTACATATAACCGAGGGCCACCGTTCAGTTTCCCTAATTTTGATTTAATTTTATCCATGTCAGCCAATTCTAAACCTATCCCCAAGATTTCAAATTGCTCCGGGCAATACTTATCCAAAAAGGAAATAGGGACACCCATCGCCCCATCATAATCCGAGGGGATGGCATCTGTAAACGGGACTTCTATGGCATCGTAATTGTCGTAATGGTCGTAGGCAGCTTTCCCCCGTATCTCCTTGTGCCTGGAATAACGCAGGTTGTCCGCCATAGTCATCAAAGAGAGCGGTTCATGACGGCGACCGTGGTCTACGTTAGTCAACCAAATGCAATTACGGAACTTCACGAGATTGGTCTCTTCATCATACACACCAGCTGCATAATCATCTTGCTTCGCCGGCCTAAAATAGGCATTCCCGCCGGGGAATGGTAAGCCAAGCCATATCTGATTGCTTTTTATCAAAGGGAATACCTCTTTGTAAGTGATGGCATTCATATTGCCTATGATGATGAATTTCTTCCCTCCTTCCATTATCCACGCAAGAAATTCCCTGAAGAGGGAGAACGGAGGATTGGTGATAATAAAGTCTGCTTCATCACGCAACGTCGTGACTTCCTTGCTGCGGAAATCGCCGTCACCATCCAAATATTCCCACTCAAGGTCGTCTATATTGATGCGTCCGTCGCCGCTTTTGTCTCGTTCCAACACGAATATCTTCCCTTTTACGGAAGTCTTGGCACGGTCGAACTGCGGAGCGCTTTGCTCAAACAAAGATGGTTGGTAAGGCGTTTTTATTCTTTTGCTCTCCGGCGCATAGCTCGTGGAAATCAATTTCTTCAAGCCAAGCTCATCGAACTTGGCTGCAAAGTATCGCGTGAAATTGCTCCATTCGGGGTCATCGCAAGGCAACAGAATCGTCTTTCCCCTGAACACGTCCGGGTCGTATTCAAGGTATGCGTTCATTTCCACTTCAATGTCGTGGAATTGAGTGTAAAACTCGTCGTTCTTGGCCGCCTTTGCTTCTTTCAGATTACTATTCGCCATTGTTTTTTCTTTTCGTTGTTTACAAACTATCTACTAATTTTGTTGGAGATTAACAAGTCCCTAACATCCACATCCAAAATGTCGGCAATACGATACAGCACGGGAATTGGTGGCTGCACCTTGTTCGTTGCATACAGATTTACCATGTTGAACGTCTTCCCAAGTCGGCTTGCCAATTCTGTTTGGCAGATTCCCTCAGTTTCCAATGCCCCTTTATCTGGTTCATGCTCGCATTCTTTTGTCTGACGATTGCAAAGTTACAAAATTTTGTTTGCCACCGCCGCAGGTTTCCAAAAGAAATGGTGAGCATCGGCCATCAGCCGAAACCACTCGGGCGGCAAACAGTCAAGCGCAGCCGCTCGCAGTAATTAAAGACGCGGGCGGAAGCCAGCCACGCCAACCACCTGACGTTCAACGGATTGCAAAACCTGTCATTTTGCGTTGCAATTAATGCCTCATTGGCCTCCAATTAATGCCTTATCGCACTGCAATTAATGCCCCGTTGCAATGCAATAAATGCCGCTTCGCCCTGCGGCACAATACTGCTTCCCGTTTCCTCCCCGCCAGACAAGAAACAAAAAACCCCGCGCGGCAGGCTGCCGCGCGGGGGGTTGGGTTATACGGGGCGTTCACCCCGCCACTGTTAGACTTATGCCGTCTGCTTAGAGTTTCGGGCCTGCGGCCACGAGAGCCTTGCCGGCCTCGTTGCCCTCGTACTTGACGAAGTTCTTGATGAAACGTCCTGCGAGATCCTCGGCCTTCTTCTGCCACTCGGCAGCGTCGGCGTAGGTGTCGCGCGGATCGAGAATCTTCGGGTCTACGCCGGGCAGTTCCGTGGGCACTTCAAAGTCGAAGAGAGGAATCTTCTTGGTCGGGGCGGTGTTGATCGAGCCATCGAGAATGGCGTCGATGATGCCGCGCGTGTCCTTGATGGAGATGCGCTTGCCCGTGCCGTTCCATCCCGTGTTCACGAGGTAAGCCTTTGCGCCGCTCTGCTCCATGCGCTTCACAAGCTCCTCGGCATACTTGGTGGGGTGCAGCTCAAGGAATGCCTGACCGAAGCAAGCGGAGAACGTGGGCGTAGGCTCGGTGATGCCGCGCTCGGTTCCGGCGAGCTTTGCGGTGAAGCCGGAGAGGAAGTAGTACTTGGTCTGCTCCGGGGTGAGGATCGACACAGGAGGCAGCACGCCGAATGCGTCGGCAGAGAGGAAGATCACCTGCTTTGCAGCGGGAGCGTGGCTGACGGGCTTGACGATGTTGTTGATGTGGTAGATGGGGTAAGACACACGGGTGTTCTCCGTGGTGCTCTTGTCGTTGAAGTCGATCTTGCCGTCCTTGTCGACGGTGACGTTCTCCAACAGCGCGTCGCGGCGGATTGCGTTGTAGATGTCAGGCTCGCTCTCCTTGTCGAGGTTGATGACCTTTGCATAGCAGCCGCCCTCGAAATTGAACACGCCGTTGTCGTCCCAGCCGTGCTCGTCGTCGCCGATGAGGAGACGCTTCGGGTCGGTGGAGAGGGTGGTCTTGCCCGTTCCGGAGAGTCCGAAGAAGATGGCGGTGTTCTCGCCGTTCATGTCGCAGTTTGCAGAGCAGTGCATGGAGGCGATTCCCTTCAGGGGCAAGTAGTAGTTCATCATGGAGAACATGCCCTTCTTCATCTCGCCGCCGTACCATGTGTTGAGGATAACCTGCTCGCGGGAAGTCACGTTGAAGACAACTGCGGTCTCGGAGTTGAGTCCAAGCTCTTTCCAGTTTTCCACCTTTGCCTTGGAGGCGTTGTAGACGATGAAGTCTGGCTCGAAGCTCTCAAGCTCTTCCTCGCTGGGGCGGATGAACATGTTCTTCACGAAATGAGCCTGCCATGCCACTTCCATGATGAAGCGCACGGCCATGCGGGTGTCCTTGTTTGCGCCGCAGAAGCCGTCGATCACGTAGAGCTTCTTGCCGGAAAGCTCCTTCTGGGCAAGCTCCTTCACGACAGCCCATGCCTCCTGCGAAGCGGGCTTATTGTCGTTCTTATACTCGTCGGAAGTCCACCACACGGTGTCTTTCGAGGTCTCGTCCATGACGATGAACTTGTCCTTGGGCGAGCGTCCGGTGTAGATGCCGGTCATAACGTTGACCGCACCCAGCTCCGTCACTTGACCCTTGTCGAACCCTGTGAGGCTCTCCTTGGTCTCTTCCTCGAACAGCACCTCGTAAGAGGGATTGTAAAGCACCTCGGTAGTGTCCGTGATACCGTACTTTGTCAATACTGACTTGTCAAACTTTGCCATTTCCTTATTGTGTTATGGTTTTATATTCGTTTTACCATCAATTATCCCTGAACCGGCCGCAAAGTTAGCAAAAATCCCCCTTTTGTAGCCCCTGCGCCGTCGGCAAAAACGCGGCAGATAAGCCTTTTTAGGTTAAAGTATCGAAAAACGGCCGCACCGTGGACGCATTTGCCACTTCCGGCTTGCAAAAAACATGCGGTTTTTCTTACCTTTGCATGATGGAAAAGAGGCACAACGCAATGCCTAAGAAGAACCATTCCACAAGCCATGAACATCATAAACCTTAGTGAAACCAACTCGATAATCAATCAGTATCTCGCCGAACTGCGCGATGCCACGTACCAGCAAAACCGGCTGCTCTTCAGGAACAACATCATGCGCATAGGCATGATGGAGGCATACGAGATAAGCAAGACGCTGCGCTACGAGAAACGCGACGTGACCACCCCGCTCGGCGTGGCCGAAGTGAACGTGCCCGTGGACGGCGTGGTGCTGGCAACAATATTCCGCGCCGGCCTGCCATTCCACCAAGGATTCCTCAACGTGTTCGACCGGGCGGGCAATGCCTTTGTGAGCGCATACAGGGAATACACCAACGCCCAACACACCGAGGTGGGCATACACGTGGAGTATCTCGCAACGCCCAGCGTGAAAGACAAGTGCCTGATAATAGCCGACCCGATGCTGGCAACGGGAGGCTCGATAGAACTGGGCTACAAAGCATTCCTCACGAGAGGCGAGCCGCAACACATACACTTGGCCTGCGTGCTGGCCGCGCCCGAGGGGATAGAGCACGTGAAGGAGGTGATGCCCGACGACCGCACGACGCTGTGGTGCGCCGCCATCGACCCCGCTCTCGACGAGCACAAGTACATCGTGCCGGGCTTTGGAGACGCGGGCGACCTGTGCTTCGGGGACAAGGTGTGAACGAGCGACGGCCTCGCTGTACACTGGAATCAAGGTAGACAAAACAGAAAAACGAGACCGCCCGCATGGCGTTCCGGAATTGCCGGACGCGCCATGCGGGCGGTCTGTGTGTGTATGGCGAACAGGCTGCGAAGTAGGCAGCCGCCCCAAATATGGTCGGCGAAAGCGTCCGACCTACTTGGATTCAGGGACGCGAGCCGGCCCCATCGGCCTCTATCAGGGCGAGCAGACGCTCCACGGCATCGGTCTCGGGGATGTTTTTCTCAACGCACTCCTTGCGGCGGTAGAGCGAAATGCGGCCTCTGCCTGCCCCAACGTAGCCGTAGTCAGCGTCGGCCATCTCGCCCGGCCCGTTGACGATGCAGCCCATGATGCCAATCTTCAGGCCCGTGAGGTGGGACGTTGCGGCCTTGATGCGGGCGATGGTGGAACGCAGGTCGTAGAGCGTTCGGCCACAGCCGGGGCAACTGATGTACTCCGTCTTGGTCATGCGCAGCCTTGCGGCCTGAAGGATGGCGAACGCCGTGGCCTCCACGTCAGGCGCGGCAAGCGTGCCACGGTTCATAAGCCAAAGGCCGTCGCACAGCCCGTCGACCATCAACGCCCCCATGTCGGCGGCGGACTCTATCTGGAAATAGCCTTTCTCATCGGCCGAATGGGCGTATGGCTGGCACACCACCACGGGGTTTTCAAGCCCCCGCCGCATCATCTCGTGAACCAGGGCGCGCTGCGAACCGAGCCTGTTGGCTCCCGACGGGACACAAACCACCACGATTTCGGGATGCCTCCGCAGGCAGGCCGACCACTCGTCGGCACTGTCGGTATGGCTGAGGGCGAGGAATTTCACGTCGCCGGCAACCGCACCGACCATCGGCATGGCCGCAGCGGGGAACAGAGGGCACACATCCAAGCCGGGATTGGCGGCGCGCAAACGCTCGCAGGCATCCCAATCGGCTATCAGTCTCGGCGTCTTGCGGCTTCCGTCGCCGCCGGTAAGGCCGGCAACGCACCCGCATTCGCCATTGCCGACATAGAGAAAGTCGGCATCCGACTGCCACGGCTCGCCTTGCAGGCTGCTCACCACGACCGGAACGGCACTGCCACCGATGCTCCCCACGGGGCGCGTATGCCTCCGCTCGGGGCGCAACCAGTCGGCCTGCGGGGCCGGGGTGGCGTCTATCTGGGCATGGCCAGCCCTTCGCGCCACGTAGTCAACCAAGTGGCGAGCCACTGGAATCTCCGCCTCCGGCTCTTCGGAGAGCGACACGCGCACCGTGTCGCCAATGCCATCGGCAAGCAACGCGCCGATGCCCACGGCACTCTTTATGCGCCCGTCCTCGCCCTCGCCTGCCTCGGTGACACCGAGATGCAGCGGATAATCCATGCCCTCGGCCTCCATCGCACTGACAAGCAGGCGCACCGAGCGCACCATCACTACTGTGTTGCTCGCCTTTATCGAAATCACCACATCGCCGAAACGCTCCCGCTTGCAGATGCGCAGGAACTCCATGCAGCTCTCAACAATGCCTTCGGGCGTGTCGCCATAGCGCGACATGATGCGATCCGACAGCGAACCGTGGTTGACACCTATGCGGATGGCCGTATGGTTGCGGCGGCATATATCGAGAAACGGCACGAAACGCTCTTCAATCTTCTTCAGCTCAGCGGCATACTCCTCATCGGTGTAGTCGATTTTCTTGAATGTCCGCGCCGGGTCGACGTAGTTGCCGGGGTTGATGCGCACTTTCTCGGCATACAGCGCGGCCACCTCCGCCACCTTGGGGTTGAAGTGTACGTCGGCCACGAGCGGCACCATGCAGCCCGAGGAGCGCAACGCGATGTTGATGTTGCGCAGATTCTCGGCCTCACGCACGCCCTGCGTGGTGAGCCGGACATACTCCCCGCCGGCCTCGGCGATGCGCCTTGCCTGCGCCGCCGATGCCTCGGTGTCGTCTGTCGGCGTGGTGGTCATCGACTGAAGGCGTATCGGATTGTCGCCGCCCAGAGGCGTGTCGCCCACGCGAACCACCGACGACTGCCGGCGACGGTAGTTGAAGAGGTCTATCGTTGTTGTTGTTCCTTGCCCTGCCATTCTACTCCGCACTTATATGCAACAAGCTTATTCGCGACAACTTCAGGCTCAAATGCACATGAACTTTACCGTCTTTCCGCCTCCTGCTGCGCTTTTTCCTGTCTCCATTCGGCACGGGAAACAAAAAGTTCAGTTCACCTTATATTTGTATTTCACCGCACTCAACTCCTCGTTGGCCTTTTCTATTTTGGCTTTCAGCCCCTCTTTGTAGGCTGCGAGACGCTGGGCGAGAGCCTCATCGGAGAGGGCGAGCATCTCAACGGCGAGGATGGCGGCGTTCTGTGCGCCATTCACCCCGACGGTGGCCACGGGTATTCCCGGCGGCATCTGTACAATGCTGAGCAGCGCGTCAAGCCCGTCGAGCATACCCTTGATGGGCACGCCTATTACGGGGAGCGTCGTCGAGGCGGCTATCACGCCGGGCAACGCGGCGGCCATGCCCGCCCCTGCTATTATCACTTTCACTCCGCGAGCCTTAGCCCCACGCGCAAACGTCTCCACGGCATCGGGAGTGCGGTGGGCTGACAGGGCGTTAACCTCGAACGGCACTTGCATCTCATCGAGCAGCTTGCAGGCTTTTTCCATCACGGGCAGGTCGCTCGTGCTGCCCATTATTATACTGACCATATATCTCAAACTTGTTTTTTGGTTTCACTTATAACATTGTCGGCTGCGCCAATTGCCTTGCAGCCGAGGACAACGGCGCGGCCTTGGCCACCATGCCGCACGCACATTCCACAGGCATCGTCAGACGAAGAGCACGCCGGCGGCGGCACATGCCGCTCCGACGCAGAACCCGCCGACCACCTGCGAAAGCGTATGCTGGCGCAATATCATCCGGCTCGTGCCGAGCATACCGCCGAGGATGAACACCACGCAGAGCCAACGGACGGGGTTGAAGCCGAAGATGGCGGCGAACGAGACCAGCGCGCCAGCCACGCCGCCTATTGCAGCCGTGTGCGTGCTTATCTTCCACCACGCATTCAGCACGGCGCACACCACCTGTATGAGTATGGCCGCCCGCAGGATGGCGCACATGAATTGCGGTATGCGCATCTGTTCCATCATGTAGATGCAGACGAAATAGCAGGCGATGGAGATGATGTATGGCACGGTGCGGCCTTCCTTGCTGCCCAGTTCGCGTGACGTCCAGCCGTTCAGACGGCGGTAGGCGTGAATCAGCAGAGTGGGCGCGAGCACGGTGAAGAGGTAGACCATGCCTATCACCGTGGCCTTGTAGCTGAACGGCAGCAGGCTCAAGTAGCTGAAGCCGAAGAGCGCAGCCAATGCCACGAGCGGCAGGTAGAACGGCGTGAAGACCACGCTTATCACCCTTGCGGCTATTATGAGGTAGTGGTTCATTTCCGCAACCGCGCTATTGGTATGCCGAGCATTTCGCGATACTTGGCCACGGTGCGCCTGGCTATGGGGAATCCGCGCCGCGTCAGTTCGTCCCGGATGGCATCGTCGCTCAGCGGGTGCGCCTTGTCTTCCTCCGCCACGAGGTCGCGCAGGGCAGCCTTTATGCGGTGGATGGAAAGCTCCTCGCCACTGCCGGTGACTATTCCGTCGCTGAAGAAGTGGCGCAGGGGGAACGTTCCCCACCGCGTCTGGACATACTTGCCGCTGCACACGCGCGAGACAGTGGATATGGCAAGCCCCGTGCGGCCGGCAATGTCCTTCAATATCATAGGTCTCAGCAGCTGTTCATCGCCCTCCTCGAAGAAGCGGCGTTGCCAATGGATGATGGCCTGCATCACGGCGTTGAGCGTGCGGCAGCGCGTCTTCACGGCTTCGATGAACCCGTGAGCCGCGTCCACCTTGCGCTTGGTGTAGAGCAAGGCCTCCTTGGCCTGCCGGCTCATGGTCGCCCGGCCAGCCTGATACTGGCGCATGATGTCGGCGAACGACTGCGAGACGCGCAATTCGGGCACGTCGCCCATGTTGAGTTGCATCGTCACAGTGCCATCGTCATGCGTGTCCACGATGAAGTCGGGCGTTATCTGCTCCACGCTCCGCCCGACGGCCTCCCCCATCGCCGCCCCCGGCTTGGGGTTAAGCTTGCGCAGCTCGGCAAAGAGCGTACTGGCCTCCGTCTCGTCGAGGCCGAGCAAGACCCTTAGCTGTGCCCAATGCTTCTTGGTGAACTCGTCGAAGTGGTCGGACACGACGCTCTTCATCAGGGCGCGCATCCTCGACGGCTTCCGCCGGGCAATCTGCAACAGCAGGCATTCCTGCAACGAGCGCGCCCCGATGCCGGCGGGGTCGAGCCGCTGGAGCCTCTCCACGGCGCGGGCCACCTCTTCAGCCGTTGCGTCAATGCCTTGGTAGATGGCCATTTCGTCGGCCATTGCGTCCTCGGTCTTGCGCAGCAGCCCGTCGTCGTCGAGCGAACACACCACATAGTCCATTATGTCGCGCTCCCGTTCGGTCAGCTCCAGTTCGCCAACCTGCTCCATCAGCTGGTCGTAGAACGATGCCATGTCGCCGTAGGCCATTTCCGCCCGCTCCGCCACGGGTTCTCCGCCGTGATACACGGGCAGCTCCTCGTCGTCGCGCCCGATGCCCGCGAGAGCCTCGTCGAGAGCCGATTGCCGCTCCTCGCGCTCGGATGTCGCGGCGTAGTCGTCGTCGGCATGGCTGTCGTCGTCGGCCTCGCCTTGGCCATAGTCATCGGCGGCGCGGGCATCGTCGGCCGGCGGCGTTGCCTCAAGTGCGGGGTTGTCGTCCATCTCGGCGTTAATCCTGTCCACCAGTTGGTGCAGCGGCAGCCCCACAAGCTCCGCCTGCAACATCTGCTGCATGGTGACGGTGGCCGTCTGGCGCAACGCCTGTTCCTGTGTCTGTGATTGAACCTGACTTTGGGCCATCTGTTTCGTCGGTGTTTGTCGCGGCGGCCGCTGCGACGCGAGCAAGCGCAGTCCGCCTTACTTGCAAAGGTAAGTCAAATAGCTTAAAGCCCAAAGGTTTTTCACCGAAATATTTTTCCACGGCCAATGCCCCGCACACGGAGCACAACCAGCCCCTGCCGACACGGGGCGGACGGCGTGGCAGCGAGGCGTTGGCTCGCTCAATACTCAAACGAGCTGCCGCCGAGGAACTCCCTCAGCAGCGAGGTGGACGGCACTTGGTCGTTAGGTATGGGCTTGATGTACTTCAGGAACTTGCGCAGGCGATATGCCTCGCTGTACTGGTCGGAGCTTTCGGGCAGCATTTCGAGCAGCGGTTCGGCCTGCGTCTTGAGCACGGCAAGCTCGAAGAGCATCGCAGAGTTGAACATTGCGTCGGCGTTTTCCTGGAAGGGGAAAATCCACTTGTTCTCCCCCGCCCCCACCGACGGCCACCGCTTCAGCGTGTCCTCGGCTCTGACGCCCCGGTACTTGTGGTCGCGTATGATGCGCCGCAGCAGTCGGTTGTCGGACGTTGGGATGTAGTTGTGCGTATCGAGCAGTATGGTGGTGAGCGCGGAGGCATATACGCGGAATACGAATGCCGGCGGCACCTGCGCCGTCAGCTCGGGGTTGAGCGCGTGTATGCCCTCCACCACGAGCACCTCGTTGCCCTTCAGCCTCAGCCGCCGTCCGCTCGCCTCGCTCTTGCCCGTCTGGAAGTTGTATCGCGGAAGCTCCACCTCCTCGCCACGGAAGAGCGCGTTCATGTGCTCGTTGAGCATTTCGAGGTTGAGCGCGTAAAGGCTCTCGAAGTCATATTCGCCATTCTCGTCGCGCGGCGACAGCTCGCGGTCAAGGAAATAGTCGTCGAGGGATATTTGCACGGGGTGTATGCCGTTGGCGAGGAGCTGTATCGAGAGCCGCTTGCAGGTGGTGGTCTTCCCGCTCGACGACGGGCCGGCGATGAGCACCAGCTTCACCGAGCGGCGGTCGGCTATCTGCTCGGCTATGCCCACGATCTTCTTTTCCTGCAACGCCTCCGACAGCGTGATGAGCTGCGTGGCGTACCCCAGATCGATAGCCTCGTTGAGGTCGCCTATGGTGCGCAGCCCGAGAATGCCTTGCCACTGGTGGTGCTCCTTGAATATCTCGAAGAGCTTGTCCTGCTTGGGCGCGGGCAGCAGCTTCGACGGGTCGGCCATCGACGGTATCCGCAGCAGCAGGCCGTCGTTGTATTTTTCGAGGCCGAAGAGGTGCAGCTCCGACGTGTTCGTGAGCACCGTGCCGTAGTAGTAGTCGTAGTACCCGTCTATTTCATAATAGGTGGTGTACAGGCTTCCCACTCCCTTTAGCAGCTTCACCTTTGATTCCGCGCCGCGACTCCTGAACACCTCGATGGCCTCCTCGGTGGTGCTCTCGTGCCTGTGGATGGGTATGGCTGCGGCCACCAGCTCGCGCATTCGCGTGCGTATTTGCTCCACGTCGTCGTAGGTGACATCGCGCCCAATGTTGAGGTCGCAGTAGTAGCCGTTGGAGATGGGGATGTCGATGAGCACCTCGCCCTCCGGCCACAGGTCGTGGACGGCCTTGCACAGCACGAAAAAGAGGCTGCGCGTGTATGCCCTCATGCCCGACTGCGAGTGCAGGTCGAGGAACTCCACGTCCTTTCGGTTGTACACGCGATAGTGAAGCCCCTCCACCTTATTATTAACCTTCGCGCTCACCGGGCCGTAGTCCATGTCAAGCCCTATTTCATCGAAAATCTCAGAAAGTGTGCTGCCGATGCGTACATTTTGCGTTTTTTTGTTATTTTTGCAACGTATTTGTATCATCTGTTCCATAGGGCTGTGTCCTTTGTTGTTTTAAGTTTGTAAATATACGCTCTTTTTCCGACATGCACAACCCCTCGGGGCAAATTAATTTTAAATATGTCGATTTGGATTCTTTTCAAGATTGCAGGGGCTTTGGCCTTGCTAATCTACGGCATGAAGGTGATGAGTGAAGCCCTTCAGAAGATGGCCGGCTCGCAGTTGCGCCACATCCTTGGTACGATGACCAAGAACCGCTTCACCGGTATGCTCACGGGCATGTTCGTCACCGCCGCCGTTCAGTCGTCAACAGCCACCACGGTGATGACGGTCTCCTTTGTCAACGCCGGCCTGCTCACCCTCGCCCAGGCCATTTCCGTCATCATGGGCGCGAACATCGGCACCACGCTCACCGCCTGGATAATGAGCCTTGGCTTCTCCTTCAACTTCACCAACGTGGTGTTTCCGGCGTTCATCGTTGCCATAATCCTCATCTACACGCGGCGGCACCGCTACGTCGGCGACTTCATCTTCGGCATTTCGTTCATGTTTTTCGCCCTCGCCCTGCTCAGCCAGACAGGCAACGAGATGGATCTCGGACACAACGTGGAGCTGCTCCGTTTCTTCAGTTCGTTCGACACGGGCAGCTACGTCACCATACTCACATTCCTCTTGATTGGCACAGCCCTCACGTGCGTGCTGCAATCGTCGGCCGCCCTGATGGCCATCACTATGGTGCTGTGCTCCAGCGGCGTGCTGCCCATATACTTGGGCATAGCCCTCGTGATGGGCGAGAACGTGGGGACGACGCTCACGGCCAACCTCGCTGCCCTCGGGGCCAACGCCCAGGCACGCCGCGCCGCAATGGCCCACCTCGTGTTCAACGTCGTGGGCGTGATATGGGTGCTCTGCTTCTTCTATCCATTCGTCAACATGGTGTGCTCGTTCGTCAGCTACGACCCCGCATCGCCAGCCGCCGACCCGACGAGGCTCTCGCTCGTGCTGGCCGCATTCCACACGTCGTTCAACGTCTGCAACACCGCCCTGCTCATCTGGCTCATACCGCAGATTGAGAAGCTCGTGTGCTGGATTGTCAAGCCACGTGGCAACGAGGAGGACGAGGAGTTCCGCCTGCGCTACATCGGAGGCAGCGCGATAATGAAGACACCGGAACTCTCGGTGCTCGAAGCGCAAAAGGAGATACAGTCGTTCGCCGAGCGCATACAGCGCATGTTCAGCTTCGTCAGGGAGCTGCTCGGCACCACAAACGATGCCGCCTTCACCAAACTGTTCACCCGCATCGAGAAATACGAGAGCATAAGCGACAACATGGAGGTGGAGATAGCCAAGTATCTCGACAGCGTTAGCGACGCGCACCTTAGCGACGAGACCAAGGCCAAGATTCGCGGTATGCTCCGAGAGATTTCCGAACTCGAAAGCATCGGCGACAGCTGCTACAACATCGCGCGCGCCATCAACCGCAAGATGGCTGGCAAGGACGACTTCACCGACAAGCAATATGAACACCTGCACCAGATGTTCGAGCTGGCAGACGACAGTCTCACGCAGATGAACGTGCTCTTCTCCGGACGCAAGGAGAACTTCGACATCAACCGCTCCTACAACATCGAGAACGAAATAAACAACTACCGCAATCAGCTGAAGAGCCAGAACATCAACGACGTGGACAACCATCTCTACACGTACACGATGGGAGTGTCCTACATGGACATCGTGAACGAGTGCGAGAAGCTGGGCGACTACGTTGTGAACGCCGTCGAGGCACGCATGGGCGGGAAAGGAACGAGCAAGATTTAAGGGCTTCTTCTTTAAACCATAAATGGGGAAATTGGCAGAGAGCCTACCAGAACAGGCCGGCTCTCTGCCAATTTCCGTTTTTCCGCACAGCAAGCGAATTAACTTAATTTTTGTCCGTTTCCTTTACATTTTCGCATCGTTTCCCGTGCATTTCCGTGAAAAACGGCACAGACGGGCGGAAATGCGCGAAAACAGCGCAGCATTGACAAACGCCTGAAACGCAGGCCGTTATCAGCACATCAACCGCAAATGCCGATCATGTCAAGGCCGGAACGCGGCACAACGAGGCACTAATCGCAACCCAACGGAGCATTAACCGCAACGCAACGAGGCACCAAACGGAGGGCAACGAGCCACCCGACACAGCGCAAGAGAAGCCGAAACGCAGGAAAAACCCACGCCACACGCACCTCAACAAGGCATCAGACGGCACATGGCGGCACAAAAGCCGCCGTGGCACGCCTGCAACAGCAGGGCGCGGCGTGTTAAAAAACCACGGGCGTAGCCGCCAATGTAGCTGCACATCTTCAATCAGCGGGCAAGCCAAGCCAAACCGGCAAAACGCCCAAAAACATCCCAAAACAACCGCCTCCGACGAAAAACCGCCACGAAAGTTTGGCGGTGTGAATTATAATCCGTACATTCGTAACCGAAACAATTCGGCGCAAAGAGAAAAATGATAGAGCGATTCCTCGAATACCTGCGATGCGAACGCGGCTTCTCGGCAATGACGGTGGACAGCTACGGACGCGACCTGCGCGCCTTCGCGGCCCACCTCAACAGTCTGGAGGACGGGCTGTCGCCCCTCGACGCAGACGCAGACATGATAAGGGGATGGATGGAGGCGATGATGGACGACGGCAAGTCGCCCGCCACGGTGAACCGGCGGCTCAGCGCGCTCCACACGTTCTACCGCTACGCCATGCTCACCAACCTCGTGGAGAAAGACCCGTCGCACATCGTCAGCGGCCCGAAGAAGCCGAAGCCGCTGCCAAAGTTCATGCGCGAGGACGACATGGACGCTCTCCTCGACGGCGAGGGGATGTGGAGCGACAGCTTCACCGACGTGCGCGACCACGCCATCGTGGCGACGTTCTACGAGACGGGGATGCGCCTTAGCGAACTGAAAGGCATGAACGACAGCGACGTTGACTTCGCAAGCTCGCGCCTGAAGGTGACGGGCAAGCGCAACAAGCAACGCTACATACCCTTCGGCGAGGAACTGGGGCAACTGCTCCACGGCTACATCGCGGCGAGACGGCACGACATCGGCCCCGACGCGGAAGCCCTCTTCGTCACCGTCAAGGGGCGGAGGATGAACTCCGACCAAGTGCGCTACGTGGTCAGGAAAGCCCTCGCGCGCGTGTCCACGGCAAGGAAACGCTCGCCGCACGTGCTCCGCCACACCTTCGCCACCGCCATGCTCAACCACGGCGCGTGCATAGAGAGCGTGAAACTGATTCTCGGCCACGAAAGCCTCGAAACCACGCAGCTCTACACCCACACAACGTTTGAGCAACTAAAGAGAGACTACAAGAAAGCCCTCAAACGGGCGTAACCTTACTTATATAACAAATATTAGGAGGCATCAACTATGGAACTCAAGATTCAGTCGATCCATTTCGACGCCACAGAGAAACTCCAAGCATTCGTGGAGAAGAAGACCGCCAAGCTGGCGAAGAACTACGAAGACATACAGACAGTGGAAGTTCAGCTCAAAGTGCTCAAGCCCGCCACCGCCATGAACAAGGAAGCGAGCATCACCGTGACCGTGCCGGGAAACACGCTGTTCGTGGAAAAGGTGAGCGACACTTTCGAGGAATCCATCGACCTCGGCGTGGACTCACTGAGAGTGCAACTGCAAAAATTCAAGGAAAAACAGTGGCAACGATAAAAAAAGTCGCCAAAAGTTTTGGCAGTTGAATTTTAATCCTTAACTTTGCAGCCGTTTTCAAGCAGGAACTAAACGCCGCGCCTGAAACGGCTGCAAAGCACAAGGCAGGCAGGAAAGGAAGCGAGAAAGACAAAGGGTGGTTACCAGAGTGGCCAAATGGGGCAGACTGTAAATCTGCTGGCTTTCGCCTTCGGTGGT
>CAZURD010000058.1:0-6234 GCA_964623445.1 uncultured Prevotella sp.
TTAATTATGATATATTTCTAAGATGATTTCACTGGTGACTTTGTTCCATCTGCGTTTAGACGCATATAAGTCTGATTGTCTGGATCATAGTACTTGTATGTACTTAAATTTTCAATCGGTTCATTGTCGCGATACCACTACTTTGTCTTTTTGTCATAATGTAATTTTACTTTTGCCATTTGCTATTTGTTTTTTCGTTCCTTATTATAATAATTATGTAAACGTCATGTCATCACTTGCTGTGTCATAGCTTCCCACGCCACATAGGAGCATACTCACTATTGAGTATGTCCTGCCTCAATGAATCTAAATTACAACTTTGGAGGATAATATCCAAATGGATATAGCCTCGAATACGCCTTAAAATACCAATTAAGGAACTTTTTAATACGTTTTACATGCACAGAGGCTGAGCTTCTCTTGTTTGTCACAGTGTTAAATGAAGCCATCACGAGTACTGTTGCTCAATACACTGACAATCAACAATTTGCAATAGATGCCTCGTTGCATTCCAAAACGGCATTAATTGCAGCGTAATAAGGCATTTATTGCACCTCAATAAGACATCCGTTACGATGCAATAAGGCATCGGTTGAAAACAGGGGCAGCGAGGCCGGCTTTTTGTTGTACACTCGCTGCCATGTGAGCAAGCCACATTTGGCTGAATAAGAACACGAAGCCCCCGCCCTTGCGCTTGCCAGAGACCTCCTTTCGTTTGCATTCATGCCCATCGAAACCGAAGCCAGTGCAGCCCTCGCGTTTAGTTGTTTTAACATAAGACATGGCGTTTTTTTCATCACATAGTTTGCCTCATTCGTTTTTTTTCGGTTACTTTGCAAGTAATACCGTAACTAAAAACATCATCAATTATGACTAGCACGACGGAAAGCGCGAATCTGTGTGGTCTGAATCGCAAGGATTTCCAGACCACAATCAACGGGAAAAAGACCGACTTATACATACTAAAGAACCGAAAAGGTTATGAAGTGGCCATAACAAACTACGGAGGTGCGATAGTGGCCATAATGGTGCCAGACAAGGACGGCAACATTGCCAACGTCATACAAGGGCATGACAACATACAAGACGTGATTGACAGCCCCGAACCTTTTCTCTCAACGCTTATCGGGCGCTATGGCAACAGGATATGCCGTGGACAGTTCACTCTCAACAAAAAGGAATATCAGCTTGCCATAAACAATGGCCCCAACGCTCTGCACGGCGGCCCGACAGGCTTCCACGCCCGCGTATGGGACGCAAGACAGATGGGGCCTCGCTCGCTCGCCTTGCACTATGTGTCGGCATACGGCGAGGAAGGCTTTTCCGGAGAGTTCCGTGTCACGGTGGAATTTACGTTCACGGACGACAATGAACTTATCCTCGAATATCTCGCCTGCACGAACAAGAAAACCGTAATGAATCTTACCCACCATGGTTTCTTCAGCCTCGCAGGCATAGCAAACCCCACCCCAACCATTGAAAAACTCATCTGTCAAATCAACGCAGACCTATATATTCCTATTGATGAAACCTCCATACCCACCGGAGAAATTCGTTTCGTAAAGGGTACTCCGTTTGATTTCCGCACTCCCAAGGAGGTAGGACGGGACATCGATGCCGACGACGAGCAAATTCGCAACGGCGCAGGATACGACCATTGTTTCGTTCTCAACAAGAAAGAGGAGGGCGAACTAAGTTTTGCCGCCAAAATAAAAGACCCTGATACGGGACGCACCATGGAAGTGTACACCACAGAACCGGGTGTGCAAGTCTATACAGACAACTGGGCTGACGGATATAAGGGACAGCACGGGGCTACGTTCCCGCGTCGCAGCGCGATATGTTTCGAGTGCCAGCACTTCCCCGACACGCCTAACCACCCCTATTTCCCATCGGTCATCTTGGAGCCGGGCGAACAATACAAGCAGAAGACCATCTACAAGTTTGGCGTGGAATCTGAATGAAAAGATAAACATCACTTAACCAATAAACACCACCCACCACAAAAATGACTCAGAACCAAAGGCCGAACTATACGTTCGCTCTAATCGTTGTGTTCATCGTGTGCTTCCTCATCGGATTCATCACGACGATGAACAACTCCATGATCGCATTCTGCTCTCAGGCATTCAACCTGACTGCACAGCAAGGCCAGTACGTAAACACGGCTTTCTACGGAGCTTACCTCCTGTCGATACCGTTCGCACTGCTCATGAGCAAGATAGGCTACAAGAATACGCTCGTACTGGGATTGGCCGTTGCGGGTGTCGGTTTCATCATCAATTCGATGGGCATCAACTCTGCCATTGCAGCCGGCGCAAACGTCTATGCCATATTCCTTGCTTCCATGTGTCTCGTAGCCATGGGCGTTGTGATGCTGCAAAATGTGGCCAACCCATACGTGATGGTGCTCGGCTCGCCTGAAAAGGGAGCGTTCCGCATGACACTTTCGCAGGCTCTCAATTCCGTGGCGACCACCGTCGCCCCGCTGTTCATCACCTACGTGATAATCAATGGCAAAGTGCCTGCACCTGAATATGTGCCCGGGCCATTCATGGGACTTGGCATTTTCACACTCGTCATCTGCCTTATACTCGTGTTCCTCAAACTGCCGAGGATTGACGAGGGCAAGCAAGCCGAAGAGGCTGGCGAGGAAGTGGTCTATAAGGACAGTGTGTTCAAGTACACCCACGTATGGCTCGGAGCACTTGGCATATTCATGTATATGGGCGTGGAGATCGGTGTTCCGTCGATGCTGCCCTACCGTTTCCAAATGCTTTATCCCGACATGGATTCGGCAGAGCTTGCCGGCCTTGCCACACAATACCTTGCATTCTACTGGGGCGGTATGATGGTTGGCCGATTTATCGGTGCAGGCATACTCACGAAATTTGAACCACGCAAACTTCTCACTGCCTGCCTCTGCCTTGGCGCAGCCTGCATAGCACTGTCGCTGGCACTCTCCAGCAGCATGACGGGCATCTGGTGTATGCTCGCAGCCGGACTTTTCCACTCTGTGATGTGGCCACTCATATTCAACCTCGGGCTGCAACAGCTTGGCCCTCACACCAAGGCTGCCACTGGCATCATCAATACAGGCGTGATTGGCGCAGCCATCCTGACACCCATCATGGGCATAGTGGTCGACAAGACGAGCGTAATTATAGCCCTCTGCCTGATGTTTGTATATTACGCATACATCATCTGGTTCTGCAACTTTGGCAGCAAGATAGGGCTTGGCAAAAAAGAAAACTATAAACTTAAATGAATATACCTATGGACATTGAATTTGTAAGAAGCCGTTTCATCAAGCACTTTGACGGTAAAGAGGGCAACATATACGCATCACCGGGACGCATCAATCTCATAGGCGAACACACAGACTACAACGGAGGCTTTGTGTTTCCGGGTGCTGTGGACAAGGGCATCATGTGTGAAATCAGACCCAACGGGACGAACACAGTGATGGCTTATGCCATCGACATGAAAGACAGGGTTGAATTCAAGGTGGATGACCCAGAGGGTCCACGCACAAGCTGGGCACGATACATCTACGGCATCGTGCAGGAAATGCGCAAACGCGGTGTCGATGTCAAAGGCTTCAACACTGCTTTTGCAGGCGATGTCCCCCTTGGTGCGGGCATGTCGTCATCTGCCGCACTTGAGAGCTGCTATGCCTTCGCCCTCAACGACCTTTTTGGCGACAACAAAGTGAGCAAGTGGGACATGGTGCTCGCCGGCCAAGCCACGGAGCACAACTACTGCGGCGTGAACTGCGGCATCATGGATCAGTTTGCAAGTGTATTTGGAAAAGCGGGGTGTCTCATGCGCCTCGACTGCCGTAGCCGCGAGTTTGAGTACTTCCCATTCAATCCTGTTGGATACAAGCTCGTGCTGCTCGACTCCGTTGTGAAGCATGAACTTGCTGGTTCGCCATACAACGACCGCCGCAACAGCTGCGAGAACGTCGTCAAGCACATCGCAGCCAAACACCCAGAAGGCAAGTTCGAGACATTGCGCGACTGCACATGGGAACAGCTTGAGGAAGTGAAGGAGGACGTTGGCGAAGAGGATTATCGCCGTGCGAAATTCGTACTCGGTGAAAAAGACCGCGTACTTGCTGTTTGCGATGCCCTCAATGCAGGTGACTATGAGACGGTTGGACAGAAAATGTATGAAACCCACTATGGGCTGTCAAAAGAATACGAAGTCTCATGCGAAGAACTCGACTACCTCAATGAGCTTGCAAAAGAGAACGGTGTCACAGGTAGCCGCATAATGGGCGGAGGCTTCGGCGGATGCACCATCAATCTCGTGAAAGAGGAGCTATACGACAAGTTCATTGCTGATGCCAAGGCAAAGTATCTTGCCAAGTTTGGTCATGCGCCAAAAGTCTACGATGTAGTGATAAGCGACGGCTCACGCAAGATTTGCTAAGAGATACAACAAAAGTAGCTTAATCGAACAAGAAGCGGGATTGTTGCCATCATTTTCATGGGCAACAGTCCCGTTTTCTTGTTTGTTCTACTCATTCGTAACAAAACAACAGGAAGTTGGCCGCACCAAGAAGAAATCTGCAAATGAAAAGCGGCGAGAGTTTCTCGCCGCTTTTCATTTAGTCTCAATCTCCTCTTTCATGTCGATGAAGTCACCTTTCTTGTCATAGAACTCATACTGCAAGAAAGCCAGCTTCTGCGATGCGATGACATTAAGTCCAAGCCCATACTTCATCTGCCAACGTCTTTTGAGCGACACAAAACCCTGATTGATGTAAGCAGCCACGTATGGATGGACGTGGAGTGTAAATTTCTTGATGCCGATTTTGTTCACGAGTCGGTCTATCTTGCTTTCCAACTGATCGGTGAAAAGTATGCTCGACTTAATCTTCCCCTTGCCGAAACAAGTGGGACACGTTTCTTCCACGTTGACATCCATTGCTGGCCTCACACGCTGGCGCGTTATCTGCATCAGCCCAAATTTGCTTAGCGGCAGGATGTTGTGTCTGGCTCTGTCCTTCTGCATGTTCTTGCACATGCGCTCGTAGAGCATCTGCCGGTCTTCGGCCAGGTTCATGTCGATAAAGTCCACGACGATTATTCCGCCCATGTCACGCAGCCGCAATTGCCTCGCCAGTTCATCGGCTGCTCCGAGGTTCACTTCAAGTGCGTTGGCTTCCTGCCCATTTTCGGAGCGTGTACGGTTGCCGCTGTTGACATCCACTACGTGCAGTGCTTCTGTATGTTCAATGATGAGGTATGCACCACGTTTGTAGTTGACGGTCTTGCCGAACGACGATTTCATCTGTTTCGTCACGTTGAAGTTGTCGAAGATAGGCACTTGCCCTGTGTATTTCTTGACAATTTCAACCTTTTCCGGTGCAATGAGCTTCACGTAGTCGCGCACTTGTCCAAACACTTCCTCGTCGTTGACGAATATTCCGTCGTAAGTGGGATTAAAGAGGTCGCGCAACAAGGCCACCACACGTCCAGTCTCCTCATAGACTACTTGTGGTCTGGCCGTGCTTTTTTGTACACGTGCGATGGTATCTTCCCATCGTTTCACCAGTGCCTTAAGTTCCTTGTCCAGCTCAGCAACACGCTTTCCCTCCGCCGAGGTGCGCACTATCACGCCAAAATTTTTGGGTTTGATACTTTGTATGAGCTGCTTGAGCCTTGTTCGCTCTTCTCCTTTCTTGATTTTGGAAGAAACGGAAACCTTGTCCCCAAACGGAATCAGCACCATGAAGCGTCCAGCGAAACTAAGTTCACACGTAAGACGTGGGCCTTTGGTTGATATTGGCTCTTTGACAATCTGCACCAATACCTCCTGCCCTATCTTCAGTTCCTGCTGCACGCTCCCTTCCTTCTTCAGTTCAGGCAGGCGCGAAGCCTTAGCAATGGGGAAAAGTTTTTTCTTGTCGCTCTGTACCTGCTTGAGATACTTTCCGTAAGAGTTGAATTGCGGACCCAAATCCAGGTAATGCAAGAAAGCATCCCGCTCGAAGCCGACATCCACGAAGCAGGCATTAAGCCCCGGCATCAGTTTCCTGACCTTCGCAATATAGATGTTGCCCACGGAAAACGATGCAGATCGCGTCTCGCTCTGGTATTCCACGAGGCTCTTGTCCTCGAGCAGCGCGATGGCAATCTCCTTTGGGCGCACATCGATAATTACTTCGCTTGTCATTGATTACGGTTTTATCCTTTCGTTGGTCACAATTGGGAACATATCCCT
>CAZURD010000058.1:6334-14988 GCA_964623445.1 uncultured Prevotella sp.
TTGTCATTGATTACGGTTTTATCCTTTCGTTGGTCACAATTGGGAACATATCCCTGTTCACGCCCTATCCGCCTCCTGCCGCCCGTCGCGAGCCTTGGTGGCTTGCGTCACGTGCCCGTCGGCGCATAGCGGTATTGTTGGCGGTGCGGCTTTGCTGTCTACGCTACCCTCTGGCTGCGTCCATTGGCTTGCCGCCGAGGCTTCACACGAGAAAGGGTGTGGCGCGGTCTTTATCGGACTCTCGGCACACCCCCTCAATTCTATCGGCACAGGCCTCATCGAGGCCACCCGCACTTACTTGCTCTTGTGCCTGTTCTTGCGCAGTCTCTTCTTGCGCTTGTGGGTGGCCATCTTGTGACCTTTCCTTTTCTTTCCGCTTGGCATGGCTCTTTGAAATTTTTGTTTTAATTAGATGATTTTCATTTCATTTTTGCAATGAAGCTCTTCGATGGCTTAAAGGCGGGGAAATCGTGCGCCTCTATCTCTATGGTTATGTTCTTCGAGATATTGCGAGCTGTCTTTTTTGCCCTGTGTTTCACGATGAAACTGCCAAATCCGCGCAGGAATACGTCTTCCCTCCTCACGGCCAGGCTCTGTCTCACTTCCTCCATGAATGCTTCAATCGTAGTTGCGACATCACGCTTTGCAATGCCCGTATCCTCAACTATCTTATTAACGATGTCAGCCTTGGTCATTTTTCTCTGGTGTTATTTGTGTTGCGTTTTTGGCGAAGACCGCCATTTCGGAGTGCAAATATACGGTTTTTTGACGGCTCTGTGAAATTTCCACTTGTTTTTTTTATAAAAAAGTCCAAAGTGATGACTTTGGGCAGAGCCAACCAGTAAAAGTGAAACATTATAAAAAGGATGTCTGCATGTTGCCATTTAGTATATTCTTTTAGATTTGCATTGTCTAATAATAAGATGTATAGTATGTCTTGGCATCTCTGCGAAATACAATTATATAATTGTGTTATGGCTGTTGGTATTATAAAATCCGTGGTAAAAAGTCATAAGGTCAATGGATCTGCTCCTTTATCTCTCCGTCACTCAGACCTTACCACACTCGCTTAAGCTCCATGCGGAACAACACCATGCAGTCATAACACGAACGGCCTGTCGGAGAATAGCCTTTGCCGTAAGCCCGTTCAAGCCCGTCATGGCGTTCATCTGGACGTAGAACTCGGACTTCAACTTGCGGCGTTGCAACTGAATGTCGCAAAAACTCTATTGGGAATTATACTTTGCACGGCTTCATTTTGTGCAAAATAGACAGTGGCTACCGTCAAGTTGGAGGTGGCTGCCTCACACATCAAACTTGACGGTAGTCCCGTCGCATTGCAACGGATGCCTAATTGCATTGCAATTAATGCCTTATTGGAGGTCAACGAATGCCTTATTGGCTTCCAATAAGGCAGCTTTTGTAAATCGTTGAATACCTATACGTTACACAAAGGCAACCAAATTGGGTAGCCTTGAAGAGCGTCCCGTTGCGTGAAGACAAAGTGCCTGATATGCAGTTTGAGCCATCAACCGACAAAATCACAATGAGGAAAATGATTACAGAAACCGTTAATGACAAATGACACTAGCGTCAAATAGTTACAGAATAAAACCATTTAGTTAAATAACACTAACAAACGATATTTTTATGCATCACGGCATTGCATATTGGAAAAGATGTTTTATATTTGCAACGTGTTTTTCATAGTATTAGATTTAAGGTTAACAAAGGTTGGAGTACAGCGGTACTCCTTTTTTTGTTCCTCACTCTAAGGCAACCATAAGCCATCAATTCACGGCACCTGCCACAACCACAAAACCGACAACGACCGACAATGCGCCACAACGCATCGGACAAACAGACAGCACGCCAAGAAATGACACAGACAGAATATGTGCCAATGCGCCCATTCGGCAAAGATTGGCACGGCTTTTGCGTGTCTGATGCTAAGGGGCAGAGTGTCAAATAAAGACTTGACTACAAAGCAACGACCAAAGGAACTTTAAAGGAAACGTGACATGACAAGCCAATTTTCACCAAAAGTATCAGAGATACTCGCTTTCAGCAGGGAAGAAGCCGCCCGCCTGGCAAGCCGCTCGGTAGGGCCAGAGCATCTCCTACTGGGGCTGTTGAGGATGAAAGACGGCCCCGTTATCAACGTGTTCAAGCGGCTGCGGATCAACACGCAACTCGTCAAGGCCGAACTTGAGGAGCGCGTGCGCATGAGCGATGCCCAGCAGCCCATAAACACCCAAGAGCTTGTGCTCAACGAGAGGGCAAGCAACATACTGAAACTTGCCGTGCTCGAAGCCCGCGTGCAGCGCGTGCAGCGTGTTGACGAACAGCATTTGCTGTTGGCCATACTGCACGACAGCATGGACAACGGTGCAAAAGAAATACTTGAATCAAAGAACATGACCTACGACGACGTATACACTATGTTCCAACAGAAGAACACTCCGCTTGACGCCATAGGCTTGCCGAGTGAAGACGACGACTCATTCGAGAACGACGACCAAGACACCAACAGCGCAAAACAGCAGAAAGAGAAGTCGACGGCCACGCAAACACGCAAACCGGCGGGCAAGACGCCCATGCTCGACAACTTCGGGACAGACTTGACGCAGGCAGCCGCCGAGGGAAAGATGGACCCTGTGGTGGGACGCGAGCGCGAAATTGCCCGTGTGGTGGAGATAATCGGACGGCGCAAGAAGAACAATCCCATACTCATAGGCGAGCCAGGCGTGGGCAAGAGCGCCATAGTGGAAGGCTTGGCGCAGCTCATCGCCGCACGGCACACATCGCCCGTGCTGTTCGGGAAACGCCTCATCTCGCTCGACCTCACGGGAATAGTGGCCGGGACAAAATACCGAGGGCAGTTCGAGGAGCGCATCAAGGCCCTCCTGAGAGAGATTGAGCAAAATCCCAACGTCATAATATTCATCGACGAAATACACACGCTCATTGGCGCAGGCTCGTCGCCCGGAAGCATGGACGCGGCAAACATCCTAAAGCCTGCGCTTGCAAGGGGCACGATACAGTGCATCGGTGCGACCACCCTCGACGAGTATCGCAACAGCATCGAAAAAGACGGCGCACTCGAACGCAGATTCCAAAAGGTGATGGTGGAACCCACGTCGGAGGAGGAAACCATATCCATACTCCACAACATAAAGGATCGATACGAACACCACCACCACGTGTCCTACACCGACGAGGCCATCGAGGCTTGCGTGAAGCTCACTGGGCGATACGTCACCGACCGCCACTTCCCCGACAAAGCCATCGACGCGCTCGACGAGACTGGCTCCAAAGTGCATATCAGCCACGTGCGCATACCGCCTGAGATAAAGGAAAAGGAGGCCGAAATCGAACGGGCGAAATTCAAGAAGCAGATGGCCGTGCAAGGACAGAACTTTGAACTGGCCGCCGAATACCGCGACATGCAGACCATGTATGAGAGCGAGCTGGAATTTCTCAACGAGCAATGGAGCGAGCGCGAGAAGAAAGAGCACCACACCGTGACCGAGAAAGACGTAGCCGACGTTGTGTCGATGATGACCGGTGTCCCCGTGCAGCGCATGGCCGAGGCCGAAGGAATAAGGCTGAAAGGCATGGCCAAGGAACTCAAAGGGGCGGTGATAGCGCAGGACGCAGCCATCGACAAGATGGTGAAAGCCATACAGCGCAACCGCGTAGGCCTGCGAAACCCGAACCACCCGATTGGCGTGTTCATGTTCCTCGGTCCGACAGGCGTAGGCAAGACCTACCTCGCGAAGAAGCTGGCGGAGTTTATGTTCGGCTCGCCCGATTCCCTGATACGCATCGACATGAGCGAATACACCGAGAGCTTCAACGTGTCGAGGCTCATTGGCGCTCCTCCGGGATATGTGGGCTACGAGGAAGGAGGCCAACTGACGGAGCGGGTTCGCCGGCATCCCTACTCTATCGTGCTGCTCGACGAGATTGAGAAAGCCCACGGCAACGTGTTCAACCTCCTGCTGCAAGTGCTCGACGAGGGTCGCCTGACCGACGGAAACGGACGTTTTGTGGACTTCCGCAACACCGTGATAATAATGACAAGCAACGCCGGCACGAAGCAACTCAAGGACTTTTCCAAAGGAGTGGGGTTCAATGCGGGACGTGCTGGGCTGGCCATGAACGACAAGGACAAGGAATATGCCCGCAGCATCATACAGAAAGCCCTAAGCCGTCAGTTCTCGCCCGAGTTCCTCAACCGCCTCGACGAGATAATAACTTTCGACCAGCTCGACCTCGAAGCCATCAAGAGCATCATCGACCTCGAACTACGCGACCTCTTCAAAAGAGTGTCCGCTCTGGGCTATACCATCGGCATAAGCGACGAGGCGAAGGTCTTCGTGGCCACAAAGGGATATGATGTCCAGTTCGGGGCACGCCCACTGAAACGGGCGATACAGAACTACATAGAGGACAAGCTGTGCGAAATGATAATCGATGGCGAGCTGAAACAAGGCAGCCTGATATGCATTGAAAAGGCAGAGGGCAAGGATGACGTGACACTGAACGTCACTCCACCCACCGACTTGCCCGTGCTTGAACCGCAAGATAACCTTGTGGAGGGCTAAAAAGACGATTGCTTTAGAATAAGGCAGACGCTTGCAGAGGTGCAAAACATGCTCACCTGCAAGTGTCTGCCTTATATGTCCGAATCCCACGAATTGTCGTGCGCAACATTCGGGGAAATGGATTTGCCGAAAATTCGTGCGGGACTTTATGCGTAATGATAGCCTCCTTGACCGTCGCCAGCGGATGTACCGTTGAGCACGAGAGCCACTCTGCCAAGCCGACCGCTTGTGCAGAGTTTTTCGACTTCAGGAAGTTGGCTGCGCCAAAGAAGCCCCGCACGCAACACCAAGAGCGTGCGATCTGCCTCATGTACTATCAAAGACGTGTCGGCCACTGTGTCCACGGGCGGGCAGTCGATGATTATCAGATCGTAGTCGGATGCCAACGTCCCCAGCAACTGCCGCAGACGCGGCGAGGAAAGCAACTCCGATGGGTTGTCGGGTACAGTGCCCACAGGGAGGATGTCAATTCCCCCACCCTTTCCATAGGCATATATAAGCCTGCTGGTGTCTTCGCATGAGCCGTCGAGATAGTTGCAAATGCCTTGATGCGGACTGCCAACAAGACTGGAAAGCGATGCCTTGCGCAGGTCGCCATCGACCACAAGCACCCGCTTCCCCATGAGAGCCATGCTCACGCCAAGGTTCACCGAGATGAACGTCTTGCCACTGAAAGCACCTAACGACGTGACGGTGCAGATGTTGCCGGCAGGCTCACTGTCGTCGAGGAAAGCCACATTGGTGCGCAACACGCGGAACGCCTCGTTCACGGCATCGTGGCATCCGTCCTCAACGACAACCCGGCATTCGCCTCCCAAATCTTGCGAAAGGCCGAGAATGGAGCGCCATTGTGACACGCTATGCTTCCCATGCCTATCCTGCGGTATCTCACCCACAAGCGGCACAGACACCTTTCCGTCGATGTCGCGGCGCGAACGCACCGTGGTGTTGCACACTTCAAAGAGGTAAATCACAACCGTAGGCAAAGCAAGACCCACTACAAGGCCAGCAAGGAGTATGACAGATGTCCTCGGAGCAATAGGCGCATTGCTCCCGGTAGGCGACTTTATCACCTGCGTATTGTTTGCAGTGAACGACCGCGACAGCTCGCTTTCCTCACGTTTCTGCAAGAGGAAGAGGTAGAGGGCTTCCTTCACTTTCTGTTGCCGCTGCACACTGAGCAAGAATTGTTCCTGCGTTGGGTTGGCCGAAATGTTTGTATTGGTGCGCTGTTCATCGTTCTGCAAGTGGCTGATGCGCGTCGAGAGCGACACCATCATGTTGTCCAAGGCGTAGATTATCGCCCTGCGCAACTGGTCGAGACTCTTGTCGAGGTCGGCCACCATAGGGTTATCGGAGTTGGTGTTGGCCATCATTCTATTGCGTTCGAGCTGCATCGCGTTGTATTTGCTTATCTGCTCGTCCACTTTCTCATTGTCCAACCCGAGGTCAACCGGTATGAGTTGGTTGGTGTTGGCCTTGTCCACGATGTAGTCGCGCACATATTTCGTGACCGTGAGGCGCGTGTTCAGGTCAAGCTGCTCGGCCGAGTTGCGGTCGGCCCGCTCCATTGCCAGAGTGTATGCCACCTCAACGTTTGGCACAAGGTTCTTGCTCTTGTAGTTTGCTATGTCGGCATCCACCCCACCGAGTTCCCGCTCTATGATTGCGAGACGCTCATCAATGAAGTCTGATGTGCTGTCGGAGACACGGCTGCGGTTTTTCACCCACACGTCATTGTAGATGTCGATGACGGCATTGAGCACGTCCTCTGCTCTCGTGGTGGACACGTCCTCAAACGTGATGTTGAGAATGGTGGACTTCTTGTCGGCCAGCTCCACTTTCAGTCGACTAAGGAACTTGCCCGTGGCGGCATTGAGCGTTTGCTTCCTTACGTTGATGGTCAGCCCTGGCTTGCCTGCCTTGGCATAGTTGTCCGTGGGCTTCACGCTTACTATTCCAAGCGGAGTATGTACGGTTTGCCCCACCTTGCAGGTGAGCGGAGTGGACTTCTGCACTGCCCCCCCAATCATAAAGCCAGACATTTCAACCTTGCCATCATCCAAGATCTTCACTGTCACGCTGGCAGTCTCGTCATCTTCGATGTCGTGAAAATCCAGCACAACAGGCAATGTCTTGCCATACAGTGTGGCATCGTAGAATGTTCCGGGTGACGTGTATTCCACATCGAGGCCGAGCTTACTAACCACTTCCGTCATCACGTCAGGCGACTGGATGGCCGCCGTGACATTGCTCACGTTGGCCTTGTCGGAGTAAGCGAACCCCATGTCGGTGAAATCGGTAAGTATCTTGCTCAATGCCGAATTCTCCTGCGAGCCGTCAAGCACCATCACAGATGCACTGCGGCAATACACAGGTTCGGTTTTCTTTATGTAAAAAGAGGCGATTGAAAGTGCCACGGCCACCATGCCGAGATACCATCGCCAATGTTTTATGCAGAGTTGGAGCATCTCTTTCATTCCCATACCAGAAGAATTGTCATCCAACATAGTGTTTACGGAATTGTCGTCCATGTCATTTTTACCTTTCGTTATTTTTTCGTCTTTGTTCAGTGCCGCCCGCTCATTATCTCGGCTCAACATAGACCACATCGTTTTGCTTCAAATAATAGACTGGCGACGCTATTGCTTTCTCGCCAAGACAAAGGTTCACTCGATATGCCTTACGCTCATTTCCCTCGCTGCGCACTACCACTACGTTGCGCCGTTCGCCACGTTTGGTAATGTCGCCTGCCATTCCCAAGGCATCGAAAATGGTTATATAGTCGCGATCTATAGCATACCTGCCAGGATTGTTCACCTCGCCAAGCACCGTGACAAAGAGGTTCTCGCATTCCACACAGACCGTTGCATCGGCCAGCAAACGTCTTCCCGTCAGTTCACCCTGCACCATTTTCCCCACTGAGTCGCGCGTAAGCCCTGCCACACGGAGCTTGCCAAGTACAGGCATATCAATGTCGCCCTGCCTGTCTACTGTATAGACAGTGGGCACGGGCATGGCAGATGCCCCATCTACGGAGTTTGCATCGGCCGGCAACGGTCGCGACAATCCGAACAGGGAGGCGAGTTTCGCATCGCGGCTTCCTACCGTTATGGCTATACGATCTCCATGCGCAAGCCTGATTTCGTCCACAGGACGCGCCAAGAATACCGTGCTGTCGGCCATGTCACCAAAATACTTGAACTTGCCGCTTGTCCCGCATGAAGCAAGCAAAGCCGCAAGGGACAATGAATAAACAATGTTTGTTGCGTGAGACATACAAAATGGGAATATATTACCGAAATAGAGGCCAACGCACTCGCCAAGCCTCAGACGGCATCATTTGCCGTCTACAAAAGTAATCGTTTTCCTCGTATTGCCAAAAGTCATTCACTTTTTTTAATCCACAAACGCACGCAAAAGCATCCTTGTGACGGCTTTCGGCATGGCAAAACGACTGTGCCACGCAGGCATTAAGAGCCGTCCACGCATGTCAATAGGCGTTCTCGCCGTGCTTAGAACATCCGCGCAGCCGTTTTGAACAATATGCGGATGTCGAGCCACACACTCCATCTCTCAAGTAACCAACGACACGATAGCCTGATGACGGGTCATCTACAAGGAAATCATAGACCGGCAACATCGACTTGTCCGCCACCCACGAAAAGCACATTGCAAATGTTACGCCCCTTGCGACGGTAGCGTTTCACCATCCATTGCTCAAAAATATCGGTACTGGAGTATACCCGCAGGAGCATCAATGTGAAATATACGGTTAAGAGAAGCACAGGACTTTGGTGGCCGCCCTGAATCGAGAACAGGCTCGAAATGACGAAAGATGCTATGTCAGCGGTGGCGGGCGGACAATCGTAGGCAAGTCTTTACCTTATGTGATGCCCGCCCATTCACACATACTTGACAGTCCACCACCCCGGCTGGCTCACATGGCAAAGGCATTGAACCCGCCATCGACCACGGCTACAGAGCCTGTGACGAATCTCGCGGCATCGCTCATCAGATAGTGTATCGTACCGCAAAGTTCCT
>CAZURD010000059.1:0-14748 GCA_964623445.1 uncultured Prevotella sp.
GCAGGAGCGCGGAAGCAGACGAAGAGTTTAACGAAAGTCTCTCCCCAACGTAATAACGACCAAATGACCGATTTGGGGTAAACCAACCCATTAAAGAACGATTTCGACAGAACAAAATAGGCTCGCGATTGCGAGCCTATTTTGCTTAATACGGGAAATTCTTTTCAGTTTGCCCGGAAGTTGGGAATGTCCTCGGCAACGAACTGCTTGACGTATGCGGCCTTGCCGACGACCTCTTCCTCTGCGTGGCGCACGTAGACGTTGGCACTCTTGGTGAAGAGTTCGGGAGCGCGTGAGGCATCGTCGATGATGAGCAGCGACATCAGGATGTCGCCCGTCATGTCGTAAAGGCGGCGACCGAGTAGGTCGTGCATCTCGTCGTCCTTGGCTTCCTTGACGTAGTTCACAGCCTGTTCGTAAAGCTCCACCATCTTCTCCACACGTGCGCGGAGCGGCTTCACCTCCTCCGACACGCTGCTTTCGAGCATCTCGCGCATGAGGGCGAGGTATGTGCCGTTGGTTATGTAGCGGATGGCGGCCACCACTTGCAGCTGCGTCGTGCCCTCATATATGGAGAAGATGCGCGCGTCGCGGTAGAGACGCTGGCTCTTGTACTCCATGATGAAGCCCGACCCGCCGTGAATCTGTATTGCGTCGTAGGCGTTTTGGTTGGCGTATTCGGAGTTCATGCCCTTGGCGATGGGTGTCAGCGCGTCGGCCAGCTTGGAGTATTTCTTCAGCTCCTGCTTCTCCTCGGGCGTGAGCTTGCGCTCGCGGGCGATGTCCTCCAGTGCCTTGTAGATGTCCACGCAGCGTGCCGTCTGGTAGAGAATGGAGCGTCCTGCGTCGAGCTTTGCCTTCATGTGCGACAGCATGTCGTAGACGGCGGGCATGTCGATGATGGCCTTGTCGAACTGTTTGCGCTCTTTTGCATACGCCAGTCCCTCGTCGTATGCCGCTTGCGACACGCCCACCGATTGCGCGGCGATACCGAGGCGTGCGCCGTTCATCAGTGCCATGACATACTTTATCAGTCCGAGGCGTGTGCTTCCGCACAGTTCGGCCTTGGCGTTCTTGTACGTAAGCTCACAGGTGGGAGAGCCGTGGATGCCGAGTTTGTGCTCGATGTGGCGCACGTCCACGCCTCCCTGCCGCTTGTCGTAGATGAACATCGACAGTCCGCGCCCGTCGCGCGTGCCCTCTTCCGAGCGTGCCAGCACGAGGTGGATGTCGGAGTCGCCGTTGGTGATGAAGCGTTTCACGCCGTTCAGCAGCCAGCAGCCCTCCTCCTCGGAGTATGTCGCTTTGAGCATCACGCGCTGGAGGTCGCTTCCTGCGTCAGGCTCGGTGAGGTCCATCGACATCGTTTCGCCTGCGCAGACGCGCGGGATGTACTTCTGCCGCTGTTCCTCGCTGCCGAACTCATAAAGCGTTTCTATGCAGTCTTGCAGGCTCCAGATGTTCTGGAAGCCAGCGTCGGCGGTCGCTACCATCTCCGATGCCATAGAGTAGGGGGTGACGGGGATGTTCAGTCCGCCGTAGCGGCGCGGCATACTGATGCCCCAGAGGCCGGCCTTGCGGGTTGCGTCGAGGTTCTCGTAGGTCTTAGAGGCGTATATCATGCGGCCGTTTTCGAGGTGCGGCCCTTCCTCGTCGACGCTCTCTGCGTTCTGTTCAATCACGTTTGCGGCCACGTCGCCCGTGATTTCGAGCAGGCGTTCGTAGTTCTCCATAGCGTCGTCGAAGTCGACTGGCGCGTCCTCGAACTTGTCCTTGTCGGCATAGCCGCGTTCCTTCAGCTCTGCGATGCGCTTCATCATCGGGTGATGCAGGTGAAACCGCAGTTCCGGGTGGTCGGTATAGTAGTTAGGCATGTGATTTTCTTTTGTGTATGTAAGTTCGTTTTGAGAGGCCAAGGGAGCGGGGTGAGCCGGCGAAGTGCGGCGACTGTGCCGTTGCCCTTTGGCTTCTTTCGTCTTCCGACGTGGTTATTTGTTGTTCTGCTTGTAATACTTTATCAGCTTTGGCACAACGTCTTCCACCGTGCCCGTGATTACGTAGTCGGCAATTTTGTTTATGGGAGCGTCGGGATCGCTGTTGATTGAGATGATGATTCCGGAGTCCTGCATACCGGCGATGTGCTGTATTTGTCCCGATATGCCGCAGGCTATGTAGACCTTCGGGTGTACGGTGACGCCCGTCTGGCCTATCTGGCGGTCGTGGTCTGCCCATCCAGCGTCTACGGCGGCGCGGCTTGCGCCCACCTCGCCGTGCAGTTCCTTGGCCAGCTTGAACAGCATGTCGAAGCCTTCCTTGCTTCCCACGCCGTAGCCGCCGGCCACGACGATGGGCGAACCCTTTAGGTTGTGCTTGGCAGCCTCAACGTGGCGTTCGATAACCTTTACGAAAAAGGCTTCAGGCGACACGTAGGCCGACACCTCGGGATAGGTCACTTCGCCCCTGGCCGTGCCCTCGTAGACGGCCTTTCTCATCACGCCGCTGCGCACGGTGGCCATTTGCGGGCGATGGTCGGGGTTGACGATGGTGGCCACGATGTTGCCTCCGAATGCGGGGCGGATTTGATAGAGCAGGCCGTCATAGTGCTTGCCGCTCTTCTTGTCGTCGTAAGTGCCTATCTCAAGCTCGGTGCAGTCTGCCGTGAGGCCGCTCGTGAGCGACGACGACACGCGCGGCCCGAGGTCGCGCCCTATCACCGTTGCGCCCATGAGGCATATCTGGGGCTTCTCCTCCTCGAAGAGTTTCACGAGAATCTCCGTGTGGGGTGCCGACGTGTAGGGGAACAGACCGTCGCCGTCGAAGACAAACAACTTGTCCACGCCGTAGGGCAACACTTGGCTCTCCACCTTGCCCTTGATGCCCGTGCCGATGGCCACGGCGTGCAGTTCCACGCCAAGTTCGTTGGCCAGTTTGCGGCCCTTGGTGAGCAGTTCTTGCGAAACCTCCTGCACCTCGGTGCCCTCAATCTCTATATATACGAAAACGTTGTCCATGAAAAAAAAGTCTTTATCCGATTATCTTCTCGCTCAACAGCTCCTTCACCATTGCCTCAATGTCGGCATCGGCCGCCGTGAGCCGCTTGCACTCCTTGGCTTGGAACACGATGTTCTGCACCGCCTTCACCTTTGTGGGCGAGCCGCTGAGGCCGCATTGTGCCGGGTCGCCGCCGATGTCGGCCACCGACCACTGGTTGAGCGTGAGGTAGGGACGCTCCTCGTAGAGGCTGGCGTAGGGCATGTCGGCGGTGCGCTCCATTGGCGCGGTCGCCCTCTTGTATTTCATCACGAGCTTGGCGTTGCACGGGCGGCAGGGGGCTGCGCTCCCGTTCACGGTGATGGCGATGGGCAGCGGGGCTTCCACCGTCTCCACGCCGCCGTCGATGTGGCGGCGGATGGTGATGCGGCCGTTTTCGCACTTCAGTATCTCTTCTGCGTAGGTCACTTGGCTCAGGCCGAGCTTCTGTGCCACTTGCGGGCCCACTTGCGCCGTGTCGCCGTCGATGGCCTGCCGTCCGCCTATCACGATGTCCACGCCGCCAATCTTCTTTATGGCCGTGGCCAAGGCGTATGACGTTGCCAGAGTGTCGGCTCCGGCGAAGAGGCGGTCGGTGAGAAGCCATCCCGTGTCGGCTCCGCGATAGAGGCCCTGGCGGATGATTTCAGCCGCGCGTGGAGGCCCCATGGTGAGTATGCCCACGGTGGAGCCGGGGTTTTGCTCCTTTAGGCGCAATGCCTGCTCCAGCGCGTTGAGGTCTTCGGGATTGAAGATGGCCGGCAGTGCGGCACGGTTCACTGTGCCCTCTGCGGTCATTGCGTCTTTCCCGACGTTGCGCGTGTCGGGTACTTGCTTTGCAAGCACTACAATTTTCAGACTCATATTCAGTAAAAAAGTTTATGGATATTGCTTAGGCTGGGCGCGTTGCCGCTTGCAGCGGTCGCCGTCAGCAAAAGTAATGCTTTTTTGCCGTTTAGCAAAGGAATTGCAATAAAAAGTGACAGCCTTGCAAGCGCGCCCGCTTCTGTGGGCGCGGGGCACACTCCCGCAAAACGGGATGCAGCCTCGGTCAGGCCAAACGCCACGCCGGGAGCAGCACGGCCGCCGTGCCGGGAACTTGCTTTTACTGCATTTTTCGCCTTTTCCCCTTGCCGCAAGCGGATGTGGCACGGCTTCCGCAAGCGAGCGTCGCCAGCAACTTTTTTCGGCATTTTAGGCTTGATTTTCGGGGCTTTTTTTGCGCAAGGCAATCCTTGCCCGCAAATACGCGATACCAGAGCGTGTTTCTTTAAGTCACTGATTGTGAATTATATAACGTTCATTTGCCTCGCACGCTGCATAGAAAAAGCCTCCGTTCCCGCCCAATGAGGCATTAATTGAACTGCAACGAGGCATTAATCGGGCGGCAACGAGGCATCGAACGCGAGCCGATTCGGCACAAAATGGAACTTGAATGATGCTCTGCCGCCCAGCATTTAGGCATTAAACGGCCTGTCGGGCAGCAGCGGACACAGCGCGAAAGCCCCGAAAGACGGGTTTTGCCGAGGCGTTTGTAGCCATTCACGCGCTATTTCGCAAATTCGGATTGTAAAGTTTTCGGAAACAAAAAACAGACGTAACTTCAATTTTTTGCAATGCCGATAGAGGCAAGTCGGGGGCAAGTCGGAGCGTGGTGAACGCCTGCCGTCCGGTTCGTCGTCCTTGCCCTGCACGCCGTCACCTGCGACGGCGTGCAGGGCTTTTGCGCCGTCTTTTTTGCGAAACAAGGCTGCGCATCGGAGAAAAATTCGTAAATTTGCAGTCCTAAACTGCCGCTGCGCCAGTATATTGGGCGTGGAACAGGATGCACCTAAAGCCAAGACGACAATGCACAAAGCCGGATTCGTAAACATTGTGGGCAACCCCAACGTGGGAAAATCCACGCTGATGAACCGCCTCGTGGGCGAGCGCATATCCATCGCCACGTTCAAGGCGCAGACCACGCGCCACAGAATAATGGGCATAGTCAACACGGACGACATGCAAATCGTGTTCTCCGACACTCCCGGCGTGCTCAAGCCGAGCTACAAGCTGCAAGAGTCGATGCTCGCTTTCTCGGAGTCTGCCCTGAGCGATGCCGACGTGCTGCTCTACGTCACGGACGTGGTGGAAGACCCGGAGAAAAACCGCGACTTCCTCGACAAGGTGGCCGGGATGGACGTGCCGGTGCTGTTGCTCATCAACAAGATTGACATGGCCGACCAGAACAAGCTCGGCGACCTCGTGGAGAAGTGGCACGGGCTGCTGCCACGCGCCGAAATACTGCCCATCTCGGCACTCAACAAGTTTGGCACGGACATCATCCTGCGCCGCATACGCGAGCTGCTGCCCGACAGCCCGCCCTACTTCGACAAGGATCAGCTCACCGACCGCCCCGCACGCTTCTTCGTCAGCGAGATAGTGCGGGAGAAAATATTGCTCTACTACGACAAGGAGATACCCTATTCGGTTGAGGTTGCCGTGGAAAAGTTCCACGAAAGCGAGGCACGCATAGACATATCGTGCGTGATTTACGTGGAGCGCGAGTCGCAAAAGGGCATCGTCATCGGCCACAAGGGCGTGGCCCTGAAGCGGGTGGGCACGGAAAGCCGCCGCGCACTGGAGCGATTCTTCGGCAAGCCGATATTCATAGAGCTTTTCGTTAAGGTGGACAAGGACTGGCGAAACTCCAAGCGCGAGCTTGACAACTTCGGCTATAATCCCGAATGACGCAGGCAAAAGGCGGCGGGCGGCCAAGGCGCGGCAGTGGAAGCCGCGCCGAAAGATGAAACCATAAACAACAGAACATCCATTAACATAACATTCAGCCAATGGCAAACTTAGTAGCGATAGTGGGCCGCCCCAACGTGGGGAAGTCCACGCTGTTCAACCGCTTCACGCAGTCGCGCCAGGCGATAGTGAGCGACGTGGCCGGGACCACGCGCGACCGGCAGTACGGCAAGTGCGAATGGAACGGGCGCGAGTTCTCCATAGTGGACACGGGCGGATGGGTGGTAAACTCCGACGACATCTTCGAGGAGGAGATACGCAAGCAAGTCCTCATAGCCACGGAGGAGGCAGACCTTGTGCTCTTCCTCGTGGACGTGCGCACGGGAGTGACCGACCTCGACAGCGACGTGGCGAAGATACTGCGCCGCGCGAAGAAGCCGGTGATGCTCGTGGCCAACAAGGCCGACGACAACATGCACCACTACTACGCCGCCGAGTTCTATGCGCTCGGCCTGGGCGACCCGTTCTGCGTCTCGGCATCGACGGGCAGCGGCACGGGCGACCTGCTCGACGAGGTGGTGAAGCGGCTGCCAAAGGAGGGCGGGGAACTCCTCGAAGAGGGCATCCCGCGCTTTGCCGTGGTGGGAAGGCCGAACGTTGGCAAGAGCAGCATAGTCAATGCCTTCATAGGCGAAGACCGGAACATCGTCACCGAGATAGCCGGAACGACGCGCGACAGCATCTACACCCGCTACAACAAGTTCGGGTTCGACTTCTACCTCGTAGACACGGCAGGCATAAGGCGCAAGAACCGCGTGACTGAAGACCTTGAATACTACTCCGTCATCCGCTCCATACGCGCCATAGAGAACAGCGACGTGTGCATACTCATGCTCGACGCCACGCTTGGCATAGAGGCGCAGGACATGAACATCTTCCAGATAATACAGAAGAACAACAAGAGCCTCGTGGTGGTGGTGAACAAATGGGACTTGGTTGAGGAGAAGACGCAAAAGGTGATAGACACCTACACCGAGGCGATACGCAAGCGTCTGGCCCCGTTCACCGACTTCCCCATCATCTTTGGCTCTGCACTCACTAAGCAACGCATATACAAGGTGCTGGAAACGGCAAAGACGGTCTACCTCAACCGCAAGGTACACATCGGCACTAACAAGCTGAACGAGGTGATGCTGCCGCTCATCGAGGCCTATCCGCCACCATCGATAAAAGGCAAGTACATCAAGATAAAGTATTGCTCGCAGCTGCCGAACACGCAAATACCGTCTTTCGTGTTCTATGCCAACCTGCCGCAGTACGTGAAAGAGCCTTACCGCCGCTTCCTCGAGAACAAGATTAGGGAGAACTGGACGCTCACAGGCTCGCCCATAAACATCTTCATACGGCAGAAATGAGCTTCCGCACGAAGCTGACCTCAGTCGCGCTTGCCGTTGCCGCAGCGGCAGGCACGGGCTGTTCGTCGGGCAATCCGCCCGAGGACACGGCCGCCACGGCTGCACTCGCGGCATGGAAGTGCCTCGCCAGCGGGCAATACGATGGCTACATCGCCCTCGTGGATGGCACCGACAGCCTGCCGGCGGCCTACCGCGAGCAACTGGTGGCCAACGCAAAGCAGTTCGTGGCGGGCGTGACCAAGGAGCATGGGAGCATAGACAGCGTGGCCGTCTGCCGCACGGTGGCCGACTCTGCGAACTGTCGCGCCAACGTGTTTCTCCTGCTTTGCTTCGGCGACAGCACCAGAGAGGAAATACTTGTGCCCATGACGCTGCGCCAACAGGGCTGGCGCGTGAAGTGACGGCAGGTCAGTAAATAACGGAGACGGGCGGGAAACGCGCCGGGGCACACCCCGCGTTTCCCGCCCGTCTCCGTTTGTTCACGGCGCAGCCTGTGCGCCGGCAAGGTTCACTTGCGCTTCTTCCACAGGTTGCTCATGTCCTCAAGGGTCTTTCCCTTGGTCTCCGGCACAAGCCGCCAGACGAACAGTGCGGCAATCACGCAAATGCCGCCATAGAGCGAATAGGTGAACCAGTGGCCGAAATCTGGGTCGTTTGCGGTCTTCATGTTGAACATCGGCACGAACGTCGAGCTAACAAGCCAGTTGAATATCCACTGGAACGCCACCGCAATGGCGACGGCCTTGCCACGTATGGTGTTGGGGAATATCTCGGAAATGAGCACCCAGCATATCGGCCCCCATGACATCATGAACGATGCGCTGTACACCATGACGCTTATCATGCACACCATGCTGACCGCAGGATTGCCGAACGTGATGGCCACGCCGAACGCCCCAACGGCCATTCCGATGCTGCCGGTGATGAGAAGCGGGCGGCGTCCCCACTTCTCCACGGTGAAGATGGCCACGAGAGTGAAGAGAATGTTCACCACTCCCATAACGACGGTGTTCACCATCGGGTCGGTCATGCCCATGTCGCCGAAGATGCGCGGGGCATAGTAGAGCACGGCGTTGATGCCGACAGCCTGCTGGAAGACGCTGAGCATGATGCCGACAAAGATGACAAGCACGCCGTAGGTGAAGAGACGCTCGGTCTTCTCGCTCACGGTGTTCTTTATCTCGTCGAGAATTTCCAGTCCTTTCGCAGTGCCGTTGATGCGCTGGAGGATGGCCAGAGCCTTGCTGTCGCGTCCGGCCATGACGAGATAGCGCGGCGTTTCGGGCACGAAGCAAATCAGAATGGTGAACAATCCGGCCGGCACGGCCTCGCTGCCGAACATGTATCGCCATCCGGTGGAGATCGCCCACGCCGCCTCGTCGGGGTTGAGCACCTTCATTGCCTCCACCACGGGATTTGCGTTGTTGCCAAGGATGATGAAGTTCACGAAATAAACCACGAGCTGTCCGAAGATGATGGCAAACTGGTTCCACGACACGAGCGTGCCACGGATGTTCGACGGAGCCACCTCGGCAATGTACATCGGGCAGATGGCCGAGGCAAGACCTACGCCAACGCCGCCTATCACGCGGTAGATGTTGAACGCAACGAGCAGGCTCAGCGACGGCTTGCCGTGCTCAAAGAAGAGAAACTCCGGCTCCATCGAACCGAGGGCGGAGACGAAAAACATCACGCCCGCAAAGACAAGGGCGCGCTTGCGCCCCCAGTTTGAGGCGAGATAGCCCGAAATCGCGCTGCCGATGATGCAGCCCACAAGTGCGCTGGCACATGTAAAGCCGTGCCATGCGTCGGTGTATGCGAAGTCGCCCGCACCGAGGAAGAAAGCCTGAAGACCCTTTTCCGCACCAGAGATGACTGCCGTGTCATACCCGAAGAGCAGTCCTCCGAGTACGGCCACCAGCACAATGGTAAAGAGGTAGGCCATGCTACCTTTTTGGTTTTGTTCCATGTTGTTTTAAGTATGACGTTTTTAGGTTTTCTTCAGCTGCCGATATGCGTCACAATCCGTGGCGCGTCTTTTGATAATACGTTCGGCGGCGGCTTTTCCCTGAAAAATAGTGTCTTGCCATTCCCGGCAAGACGACTGCACGGTGGGTGCTGTCCCGATGCGGAATCAAAACGTCATGGCGGCATGAAACGGCATCCGTCGCCGCCCGGCAAGCCGGACGTGGCAGGGCGTTCTCGCCCGAAAACGGCAGGGAACAGGCTTCCTCGCAATGCTGGAAGCCACGTGCTGAAAGTGCCACGGGCGGCACAATAAAAGGGAATGGCCCTTGCGCGAGAGGGCTGTGGTCAACGTTTCGCGCGCATGATTTCCCCAAGCGGCATCATCACGAAATCACGCTGGCGCATCAACGGATGGGGAATCTTCAAGTCATGCTCGTCTATATGCACATCGTCATAGAGCAGGATGTCGATGTCTATCGTGCGGTCGTGGTAGCAACCGGCGCGCGACTTCTCCGTGCGGCCAAGCTCGCGCTCTATCTCCTGCGTGTGATGGAGCACCTCGCGGGGTGTCAATTCGGTGCGGCAGCATACCGCCGCGTTGACGAATGCGTTTTCCGAGGCGAATCCCCACGGCTCTGTCTCGTAGAAAGAAGAACGCCCCGACACCTCTCCCACGGCCTTGGCTATCATCTCGATGGCCTCGCAAAGGGTCTTGCGACGGTCTCCGAGGTTGGAGCCAAGGCTGAGGTAGACGGTGTGGGGCATTCTGTTCAGTGCTTATCTGGAACTTGCCGGCTGAGTTGGCCGTGCTCAATCGTCGAGCACGAGCAGTGCGTCGCCGTAGCAACCGAAGCGATAACCGTGCTCCACGGCAAGGTGGTAGGCCTCCATGACGGTTTCATAGCCTCCGAATGCAGTCGTGGCCATCAGCATCGTGGATTCCGGGTGGTAGAAATTGGCCACCATGCAGTTGGCCATGCTGTACTCGTAGGGCGGGAATATGAACTTGTTTGTCCATCCGTCGTACTCCTTCAGCAGTCCGTCTGTGCCCACGGCAGTCTCCGTGGCACGCGCCGTGCTTACGCCAACGGCGCACACCCGGTGGCCGGCAAGTTTCGACTTGTTCACTGTCTGGCACGCCTCCGCGCCGATAATCATCTGCTCCGAGTTCATCTTGTGCTTCGTGAGGTCTTCCACTTCGATTGGCTCGAAGCTGCCAAGGCTGCAATGCACGGTTATGAACGCGAAGTCTATGCCGCGTATTTCCATCATCTTCATCAGCTCACGGCTGAAGTGCAGACCCGTGGAGGGTGCGGTGACAGCTCCCTCGTTGCGTGCATAGATGGTTTGGAAGTTCTCCCTGTCGTCGGCGTTGGCCGGCCTGCGGTCGATGATATAGCGTGGGAGGGGAGGCTCTCCGAGTGCAAACAGCTCGCGCTTGAACTCATCGTGCGGGCAATCGTAGAGGAAACGGAGGGTGCGTCCACGGCTCGTGGTGTTGTCAATGACCTCGGCCACCATCGGGCCGTCTTCGTTGAAGAAGAGCTTGTTGCCTATGCGTATCTTGCGTGCAGGCTCCACGAGCACATCCCACAGGCGCAGTTCCTCGTTCAGTTCGCGCAGGAGGAACACCTCAATCTTGGCATCCGTCTTCTCCTTCGTGCCGTAGAGGCGCGCCGGGAACACTTTTGTGTCGTTGAAGATGAACACGTCGCCTTCATCGAAATATTTCACGATGTCGCGAAACCCAAGGTATATTGGGTTGCCGTCGGCATCCTTCATGTCATTGCCATCGGCATCCTTGCGCCACAGGTCGATGGACTTGCTGCGGCGATGGACTACCATCAGGCGGCACTCGTCGCGGTGGTAAATCTTGTCCACGGTGCCGTCGGGGTTCTCGAAAGCCTTGAATGGCGGTTCCAATGCCACCAGTTCTTCAGGCAGCTTAAACTTAAATTGCGTCAGCTTCATATCTTTCGTTTCCTTCCAATGGTTTCTCTGCTATGTCCTGACGGCCAAGCCAGTCGGCGAAATCGTCCAGCTTGATGCAGTCTTCAACTCTCACGTCGCCCACACGTGTGCGCCTAAGCTCCGTGAGGAATGCCCCGCTGCCGAGCGCGCTGCCTATGTCGCGCGCCAAGGCGCGTATGTACGTGCCCTTGCCGCAAGCCACCCTGATGGACAGTTCCTTTCGTTGCTGGTCGAAGCGGAGCAGCTCTATTGCGTCGATGTGCAGCGGCTTGGGGCGAAGCTCCACATCGTGCCCGCCGCGCTTCAGCCGGTATGCCCTTGCCCCGCCCACCTTGCAGGCCGAATATTGCGGCGGCACTTGCATGATGTCGCCTACAAAGCGGGCAAGCACGGCCTCGACAAGGGGGCGCGTGATGTGGGCTGTGGGGTAGGTGGCATCCACGGTGTGCTCGCGGTCGAAGCTCGGAGTGGTTGCCCCCAGGCGCATCGTGGCCACATATTCCTTGTCGGAGAGCTGCATACTCGCTATCTCCTTGGTGCGCGCACCAGTGCATATCAGGAGCACGCCCGTGGCCAGCGGATCGAGCGTGCCGGCATGGCCGGCCTTCAGCCGCTTCACGCCAAGCCGCCGCGACAGCATCGTGCGCACCCTGGCCAATGCCCCAAAGCTCGACATCCCGAGGGGTTTGTCTATGCAGACCACCTCGCCACGGAAGAAATCCCTCATGCCATCTCGAGCGTGTGGCCGGTGAGCAGCAGGGCGAGGATTATGCCACCGACCAAAATGCGATACCAGCCAAAGGCTTTGAAGCCGTATTTCGTCACGTAGCTGATGAAGAACTTGATGGCGGCCATGGCCACAATGAAGGCCACGAGGTTGCCCACGATGAGGGCGGTCAGGTTGTCCATGATTATTTCCGTGCCGCCGTCACGCAGCAGTTTGAACATCTTGTAGACCGTGGCAGCGAACATCGTCGGCACGGCAAGGAAGAACGAGAACTCCGCCGCTGCCTTGCGGGTGAGCTTCTGCGACATGCCGCCAACGATGGTGGCCATTGAGCGCGACACGCCCGGTATCATCGAGATGCACTGGAACAGGCCGACTATAAAGGCGCGGCGTTCCGTCATTTGCGTCTTCTCGCTGCCGTTGCCGAACAGGCGGTCGCAGAAAAGCATGAAAATGCCGCCCAGCACGAGCATCACGGCCACCACCTCGACCCTTTCAAGCATTGCGTCAATCGCGTCGCTGAAGAGCAATCCGAGCACGGCCGCAGGTATGAATGCGACGAAGAGTTTCCAGTAGAAATCGTAGCGATGGAGAAAACGAGCCATCGCCGAAGCCCCTTTGGGAGCCGGGGTGTGGTTGAGGCGGAAGAAACGCTTCCAGTACAGTATGACGACGGAGAGTATTGCGCCAAACTGTATGATGAACGTGAAAGCCTTGACAAACTCCGTGCTCTCCACGCCGAGCACGTTTTGGGCTATTATCATGTGACCCGTCGACGAGACAGGCAGGAACTCCGTGAGTCCTTCCACTATGGCGATGATAATCACCTGAAATACAGTCATGTCTCCCATCGTTACTCGCCGGCGGCCTCCTCTATTTCTTTTACGATCTGTTTTGACTCTGAAGATGAGCGCGGGCGGCGCACAACGGCATAGATCATGGCCACAAAGCCCACCAAGCACACCACGGGGGCGACCTTGATGCGGCGCGCGCTGAATATGTCGGGGTTGTAGACCGTTTCAGTCGACCCCGGGCCGGCCATCAAGGCAAACCCGATTAGAACTATTGCCATGCTGACCGCCAACAGTATGAAGTTGGTGCGGTCGAACGCAAAATCCCTTTTATCCATCCTTTTTGTTTATAATAATAATGTTGTGGGCACGCATTCAGCGAGCCAGTGTCATATTTTGTAAAGCTCGCCTGCCGACATCCGCAGGAATTTGTTCACCGAGAAATATGAGCAGAGCAGCGTTATCACGAGGCCAAAGACGTAGACCGCCACCGCCGTCAAGGCCATGTCGCGCCACGTTGCCACTTCCGTCACCGCCGGCTCGTAGGTCAGCAGGGCGTAGGCGCAGCCCGCCAGCAGGGCGCACGCTATCGTGGCGGCCAGCAGTCCGATGCCGGCTGCACGCCGCATGAATGGCTTGCGGATGAAGCCCCATGACGCACCGACAAGTTTCATCGTGTGAATGAGGAAACGCCGCGAATAGACACTAAGGCGGACGGAGCTGTTTATGAGCGAGAACGAAATGCACGTCAACAGCAACGCCACGGTCAGCAGTGCCGTGGCGGCCTTGCTGAGATTGCTGTTCACCTTGTCCATCAAGTCTTCTTGATAGGCAATGTCCTCCACGCGGGCATCGGCCTTTATGGACTCCGAAATCCATGCGAGCGAATCGCGGTTGGCATAGGCTGCACGCAGCCTCACCTCAAGGGTGGCCGAGAAAGGGTTGAAGCCGAGAAACTCCGACGGGTCTGCCCCCATCGCGTCGGCCTGCTCGCGCTGTGCCTGCTCCTTGCTGATGTATTCCACATCGCGCACATAGTTGCGCCCGCTCATGTCCTCACACAGGGTGCGTGCCTCGGCATCGTCAACGCTGTTGGCCAACACCACGCTCACAGTGAGATTCTCGCGCACAAAGGCAGAGAGATTGCGCGTCGTGAGCACGGTGAACACAAGAAGCCCGAGCAGGACAAGCACCATCGTGGTGCTTATGCACAACGTTACGGCCTGCAAACCATGATGTCTGCGGGGGCGTCTATGTCTCTTTCCCATCGTTCTCTTTTGAAGACTTCTGTCTTAGGGATTGCAAAGTAACGAAAAAATCCTCGTTTCCACAACGCTTTAACTACTATTAACCGCTCGCCTTGCCGTTTTATGCTTACCTTTGCTGTCGCTTCCGCAACTGCCACAGCGGCGCAGTCTGCAAGGGAAGCGCGGCCAATAAATCTCCAAAAATGAGCACAACGATATATCCCTCGCCTGTTTTCGGCCCCGTACACAGCCGCCGCCTCGGCCTGTCGCTCGGCATAAACCTCATGCCCGCCGACGGCAAATTGTGTACATTCGATTGCATATACTGCGAATGCGGATTCAATTCCGACAGGCATCCCCACGCGAAGAGACCGTCGCGCGACGCGGTGCGCAAGGCGTTGGAGCAGGTGCTCCGCCGCATGGCAGCCGAAGGCACACCGCCCGACGTGCTGACTTTTGCCGGAAACGGCGAGCCTACGGCTCATCCTGACTTTGCGGGAATCGTGGACGACGTGATCGGCTTGCGCGACGAGCTGTGCCCCAAGGCGAAAGTGTCCGTCCTGAGCAATGCCACAATGGCTCACCACCCCGACGTACACGATGCGCTCTGCCGCGTGGACAACAACATTCTGAAGCTCGACACGGTGTGCCCGGAGTATATCGCAACCGTGAACCGTCCGTCATGCGAGTATGATGTAAGGCGGATTGTGGAGACGATGCGCTCGTTCAACGGGAAAGCCATCGTGCAGACAATGTTCATGCGCGGCCAATTCGAGGGGCACGATGTCGACAACACGTCCGAAAAATATGTCGCCCCTTGGCTCGAAAGCCTGCGCACCATCGCCCCACGGCAGGTGATGATCTACACC
>CAZURD010000060.1:0-14454 GCA_964623445.1 uncultured Prevotella sp.
CCAGCAGCCAAAAGAGGATAGCCAAGACAGGCATACCCTCTTTTGGCTGCTTTTTTATGCGATGGTTGCATGGACGTTTTAACGGGTTTGAAATGGCTCTGCAACAACGGCGTGATAACTTTGCAGTACACCAATTAAACATTTATGAACAGAAAATCAATCGTTACCGCGATGCTGCTAAGCATTGCAACCCTGGTCTTTGGGCAGGCCGATGGAAGCGGTTTTGCGCGTCCGAAACTTGTTGTGGGCATAATAGTAGACCAGATGCGGTGGGACTATCTTTCCTATTACATGAAATCGTTTGGCAGCGATGGCTTTCGCCGCCTGCTTGCAGAGGGGTATAGCTGTGACAATGCCAATCTCGATTACGTGCCGTCTGTCACGGCATGTGGCCATTCCTGCATATATTCTGGCTCTGTGCCTGCGCTCACGGGCATAGCTGGAAACAATTTCTATATCGGCGGGGAGAAAGTGTATTGCACTGACGATGCCACGGTGTCCACCGTTGGCAGTGCCACCGATGCAGGCAAGATGTCACCACGCAACCTGCGTGTCACGACTATGGCCGATGCCGTTAAGATGGCCCAAGACTTTGAATCGAATACTGTTGCGGTGTCGCTGAAAGACAGGGGAGCCATTCTTCCCGCCGGGCATACGGCCAATGCGGCTTACTGGTACGACAGTGATGCGGGACATTTCATAAGCAGCACATATTACATGGATGCGCTTCCTGCTTGGGTGGAGGCTTTTAATGAGAAGCACACGCAGCATGATGACATTCGCTATGTGCCCGAAGGCAATGACCTCGTGGCGCAGATGGCCATTGCTGCATTGAAGGGCGAGGCTCTCGGGCAGGGAGCTACCACAGATTTTCTTGCCGTCAGCTTCTCTTCGACCGACTACATTGGCCACCGCTATGGAACTCGCTCTCCACAGACGGCGGAGGCTTACCGCCGCCTCGATGGCAATCTGGCCGATTTGCTCCGCGCTCTCGACGACGCTGTGGGGAAAGGAAACTACTTGCTCTTTCTCACTGCCGACCATGCCGCTGCCCACAATGCACAGTTGATGGACAGCCACGGAATACCGGCAGGGCGATGGGACGAGGACGAAGCCCTTGCCTTGATGAACTCTCACCTCTCGCAGGTGTTCGGTTCTGAGAAGCCGCTCGTGAAAGATTTCATTGAATACCGCATATATCTCGACCATGATGCCATCGCCTCGGCCGGTCTTGACGAGGATGAAGTGGAAACGGCATTGTCGCGTCTACTCATGCGCGACAGCTGTGTGGCATACGTCGTGCCGTTTTCCAACGCGCTCACTGCCGCCATGCCTGAGCCGATACGCGAGCGCATTGTGCGTGGATACGACCCTAAGCGCAGTGGCGATATGCAGGTGATATTGTACCCTGGATATTATAAGTCAAGCTCTGGTTCCTATGAAGATGGAACCGACCATGGGACGTGGTGTCCTTACGACACCCATCTGCCGCTCTTGTTCTACGGTTGGCATGTGCCTGCGGGACACAGCCAGCAGCCTGTCAGCTCGTCCGACGTGGCCGCAACGGTATGCGCCATGCTTGGCGTGCAACGTCCAAACGGCTGCATCGGAGAGCCGATAGATATGCAGTGAACGAGGCGCAAATCAAGACGGGCGGACAAGGGGTTATGCGATTACGCCCTTTGTCCGTCCGTCTTGTTTAAGTTTGGTGAACTTTCTGTTCAGAAAGCGTATCCGAGTGTGAATATCATTTGGTGGCGTTTGTTGCTCACTTCGGTAGATGCCACGCTGAAACAGTCTCCCTCATCGGCTCCTGTGGCAACGAAATCGCTGAACGGTTTGAAGTCGCCGTTGGTCACAGAGTATTGGTAAGCTACATCGAACGTAAACTTTTTGCAGGTGTAACCAAATCCGCACGTGATGCGGTTGGTCGCTTTCCAGTTTGTGTAGTCGGTGGCGGAGCTGTAGTATGTGCCGTTGGAATGTATGGTGTAGTCTTTTTGCCCATACTTGTTGTACATCGGGGAGACGTAGTTGTAGCCGAGGCGCACGGCCATATTGGCATCCGGTTTCAGTTCCAGTCCCAGCTTGAGAGTGCTCACCCCTTTCAGCGTCTTGTCCGTGTGAACGTTCATTGCCCTGTCGCTGCTACTGCTCTCAATGTAGTCGTAGTAGTCATAGTAGCCGTCGTTCACGCGCGTGTCGAGGTTGCTGTAATTGGAGTATTCATAGCCTGCGCCGATGGCGAGGAACGTACCGAAAGTGGTTCCCGCACTGATGCCAAACTTCCAAGGCGTGTACAGCTTGAAGTCGTAGCTCTCGCTGATGGAATTTGACAGGCTGGCCTGTCCGCCGTTGATGTCCCAAAGCTGCGTGGAGTTGCTCGTGGTGAGGTCATACCACGTAGGGGTGGCGATGGAGAGGCCGATGCGGAAAGGCGAAGTCTCTATCGGCTTGAATATCGCGCCGAACTTGATGTTGAATCCTGTGCCAGAGATCACGCGGTTGTCCGCCAGCACCATGCCGCCGTCTGAAGTCCCGCTTGCGTCTACGAGGCTTTCGGCATACTCGCTGTAAGCTGAGTAGTTGACGTCATGTATGCCGATGGTCATGCCAAGATAAATGCGGTTGTTGATGTTGCCGCTTATGTTGAAGTCGTATTCTCCGATGTATCCGGTGTTGGCGCGTGTAAAGTTGTAGTCACTTGCGTCGTAGTATTGGGGCATTCCGGAGTTGTTGTCTTCGTCCAACATAAGGTAGAGGTAGTCAACTTGGTTGTAAGTGAAACTGCTCTCGTTGACCACTCCATACTTGTGTTTCATGTATGAGAGCTTGTTTTGGGATGCGCCGGAAAGAGCGCCCGCCGCTGACAGGATGTTGCGGAAGTTCGTGCTCTTGTGATAGTTGAATGCAAAGTTGACGAACGACTTCTCCGACATCCGGCAAGAGTAGACGAAACCGGCTTGGTCGAAGCTCATCTTCGTTGGCGATTCGCCGGCAAACTTGCTTGCGTCCTGTTGCGACACGAAGCCGAATGACAGCCGTGCCGATGAGCTTCTGAAGAGACCTATGCCGGCGGGGTTTGTCCCGATGGTTGAAATGTCGGCTCCGAGGGCATCCATCGCTCCTCCCATGCCCACGTAGCGGGCTGTGCCATTGAGGTCTTCGGCTACGAGGCGAGCGTTCTCGTAGGTCTCTTGCGCCGTTGCAGCAACGGTAGTGAGGAGCGTTGCTGCGGCTATTGAGATGCGTTTCATGTTGGTTTTCATGTCAGTGGGGTTGAGTTTGTCTTGTTTGCAAAGATGCCTTGCGGCAGCTTGCGGCTATCTGCGGCCTCTGAAGCCGCCTCCACGGCTACCGCCTGCAGAGCCGCCGCTGCGGAATGAGCCACCTTGCATTGTCGAGTTGCTTCCCGAACGGAAAGAGCTTGACGGCTGCTGGAAGCGTGTCGTTGTCTGGCGCGTCGTGGTGCTTGTGTTGCGCGATGAACCGCTTGTGTTTCTGAACGACCCAGATGTGGTTGTGCCAGACCGCGTTGACGATGCGCTGCTTCTCCAGCCGCTGGCGTTGCCCGGTCTGCCGTTGCCTCGGTAGGCATAGCCGTGATTGCGTGTGCCTGTGACACCTCCACGGAACGGTCGCCCGACATAAGCCACGCCCCAATGTGTATGGGGATGCCACCACCATCCGTGATACCAATAAGTGTAATGCCAGCTGTAATAGCCCCAAGGCCAGTACCATGAAGAGTATGGCCAGAAGCTGTCCCACAGCCAGTAATCATAGCGTCCATCCCAGTAGCCAGCCCAATAAGGATCAGCCCAAACGTAGTCGTCGAAACGGCTCATCTGCCGCGTGCATTGGTAATCGGTCAGGGTGTCTGACTCGTATTCGGGGTAGTAGCCTTGCAAACCGTCGAACCCTATCGTGTCCATTGCAGCGGTGTCGGCCTCGTAGGCATAGTAGTAGCTGCCCATCCGATTGTATTCATCGACATCTCTCAGGCTTCCGGTGGTCGGAGCGGAATAGCTGTCGTAGTCCTCGGCAATTGGCCACACTTCGGACGTGATATTTTCTTCGGCAACTTCGCTGTCCTTGCCTGGGACGAAGTACATGTCGTCTTGCGAAAAGCCCCCAAGGGGAAGCATGGCAAGTAAAGTCATTGTCGTAATCAGCTTCATCATGTTTACCTCCTTGTCAGTATGTTCGCTATTGTTGTCTCGTTATCGTTAGCAAAGATAGATATTTGTTATGTGCAAAATTACGGAAAAAGCCTAAACCTCCGTAGGATTTTCCCTATTTTTTGTACATTTGCGCCCGTAATTAACTAAGGTATGAAATATTACGAGGTTAGGTTCAGCGTGGTGGCGCCCGAGGGATTGCATGGCGATGCCCTCGACCTGTTGGCGGATGCTTGCGGCGAGGCCGGTTTTGAGACGTTCGAGGAACGCGATGGCTTCTTGTTTGGCTATGTGCAGCAGGGCATTTTCAGCCGCGATGCCGTCGACAATGCCATTGCCGGTTTCCCCATTAGTGGCATGAACATTAGTTATGAGATCTCGGAGGCAGACTACCGCGACTGGAACGAACCTTGGGAAGAGGAGGGCTTTGCCCCGATTGTGGTGGACAATGTTTGTTGCATACACGACGGACGGCATCTGCCCGAGCATCCTTATCCGTTGGAGGTGGCCATTGGGGCGAAGCTGGCCTTTGGCACTGGCAACCACAAGACAACCCGGATGATGCTTTCTGCGCTCCTTTCCGCAGATGTCAGCGGGCGCAATGTGCTTGACTGCGGCTGTGGAACGGGCATATTGGGCATCGTTGCACTGAAGCGTGGGGCGCGCATGGTTGTCGGATATGACATCGACGAGTGGAGCGTGGCCAATGCAAGGAGCAACGCGGAGGCCAATGGCGTGTCGGGGGCTTTTACCGTAAAGCACGGCGACGCATCCCTTTTGGACGCGATGACAGACCGTTTCCACATTGTCATGGCAAACATAGCCCGCAACGTGCTGCTTGCCGATGTGCCGTCGTATAGCCGTGTGATGGACGATGCCGGCTCTCTATTGCTGTTGAGTGGCTTCCGTTCGGAGGATGTCCCGATGCTCTCTGCCTGTGGTGAAACTCACGGGCTGCGGACTGTCAGCGTTGCCACTGATGGCGACTGGGCTTGCATGTGCCTTGAGAAAAACTCCCGTTCAACCCAAATCGGTCGTTAGCCTTCAGGCTGATTCTGCGGTTATGCCGTGCTGATTGTATTCCGTCCTCGTCTCAGCGTAGCCCGCTATGCTGAGACGAGGATGGGAGTCAAGATGCCGGCAGAAGCGTGGAAGCAGGCGAAGAGTTTAACGAAAGGCTCTCCCCAACGTAATAACGACCTAATGACCGATTTGGGGTCAATTTGACGGTGATTCCTCGCCGGATTGCAGCGGCTGCCTTATTGCAATGCGATTAATGCCTTATTGGAGGCCAACGAATGCCTTATTGCCCAGCAATAAGGCATTAATTGTAAGTTGTTGGAAGTCTGTGTGTTGCGCAGGGGTAGCGGGGTTGGCTTCGCTATGCCAAGGTTTTGACGTTGGAAGCCGTGCGATTCAGCATCCGAACTCGCTTTCGCAGAATTTTTCTCCGAGCTGGAAGCCTTCTTCGTAGAGGGCTTGCAGCTTTCTTGTGTCCCTCTCGATGCGTCCCACGTCCATTTTGCGGAGCGGTCTTATGCAGGCAATCGTGCCGTCGTCCTCCATGCGTTCCACCATTGCGAGTTGGTCGTTGTAGGCTTCCACGCGGTGGCTTAGGGCGTCACGCAGGCGAGGGTAGTCGCGATAGATGAAGCGTGGCATCTTGATGTCGCGTGAAGTGTGGCGGTAGCCACGGTTGCGCGTGGCCACAACCACGTTGCGCCGGAAGCCCATGCCTATGGCGTGCTGCACCGGGATGCTGTCGACGATGCCGCCGTCGAGCATCGGTACGCCGTCGACAAAGGCTATCTTGCTCACGAACGGCATACTGCTGCTCGCAAGGGCGATGTCCACCAGCCTCTTGCGGTTGCCCTGCCGCTCGCAAAGATAGTTCGCCTCGCCGGTCAGGCAGTTTGTCGTCACCATCTCAAATGTGGCCGGATTGGCAAAATATGTATCGTAGTCGAAAGGCACAAGCTCGTTGGGGAAGCGGTCGTAGAGCAGTTCTATGTCGAAGATGCTGCCGTGGGTGAGGAGATGGCGCAGCCCGATGTAGTCGTATTTCGCCAGCATGTCGATGTTGGAAATGCGGGCGCGGCGCGGCTGGCGGCTCATGTAGGAGAGGCCGTTGCATGCGCCTGCCGACACGGCCACTACGTAATTGAAATACAGCTCGTGCTTCATAAAGGCATCGAGCACGCCGCTCGTGAATGCGCCGCGCATACCGCCGCCTTCGAGCACAAGCCCCATTGTTCTGACAATCTGCATGGAAATATGCTTTAAAACACAGGTTTATGCGCAAAGATAAGTTTTTTTCATAAAATAAATATGTAACTTTGCAACATTGTTGTGAAGATAATCCGCGCATGGCGATGAGGAAACGGGTTCCCTCGGGTCGTGCCACGCATTGTCAACAGGACAGAAAAGAGAAAATTTTTGCTATTATGTTCAGTACACAGACATACGTTGAGCGTCGCAAGAGGCTCAAGAACATGGTGGGCAGCGGTATCGTTGTGCTCTTTGGAAACAACGAAGCTCCAGCCAATTATCCTGCCAACGCATACGCTCCATTTCGTCAGGACTCCTCGTTTCTCTATTTCTTCGGACAGCATCGCGATGGCCTCGTGGGCGTAATCGACATTGATGTCGACCGCGAGACGCTCTTCGGCGACGACATCGACATTGAGGACATCGTGTGGTTCGGCGCGGTTGACAGCGTGGCCGACCTCGCAAAGCAGGTAGGTGTGGGAAACACCGCGCCTATGGCAGCCCTCGAAAGCGTCTGCGCCGAGGCTCGCAAGCAGGGACGGCGCGTGCATTTCCTGCCGCCATACCGCCACGACACGATGATTCAGATAATGGACTTGCTCGGCATTCACCCCAGTCGGCAGCGCTATGAGGCTTCGCTGGAGCTGATCAAGGCCGTGGTGGAAATGCGTTCGACCAAGGAGCAGCAGGAAATAGAGGCAATTGAGAAAGCCTGCGAAGTGGGATTTGCCATGCACACGGCCGCCATGGCCGCCACGCGACCCGGCATCACGGAGCGTTTTGTGGCGGGCATCGTGGACGGCACGGCCTCGTCGCTGGCATCGAAGGTGAGCTTCGCAACCATATTCAGCCAGCATGGCGAGATAATGCACGGCGCACCGACCGCCGCGCCAATGGAGGCAGGCCGCCTTGTGCTCTGCGATGCAGGCTGCGAGCTTGACGACTATTGCTCCGACCATACGCGGACGTACCCCGTTTCGGGACGGTTCACGCAACGGCAGCTTGAAATCTACAGGATAGTGGAGGAGTGCCACGACCACGTGTTGGCTGTGGCCAGGCCCGGAGTGAAATGGCGCGACGTGCATTTCGACGTGTGCCGCATCATGGTGGAGCGGCTAAAGGAGCTTGGCCTCATGCGCGGCGACACCGAGGCAGCCATTCAGGCGGGTGCGCACGCCCTGTTCCTGCCCCACGGCCTCGGCCACATGATGGGCATGGACGTACACGACATGGAGGGCCTCGGCCAGCAATACGTCGGGTTTGATGACGAAACGCGCCCCTCTACACAGTTTGGCACGGCCAGCCTGCGCATGGGTCGCCGCCTGAGGGAGGGCTTCGTGGTCACGGACGAGCCGGGAATATACTTCATCCCGGCTCTCATCGACGACTGGCGCGGGCGTGGCCACTGCGAGGAGTTCCTCGACTTCGGTCGCATAGAGGCCTACAAGGACTTCGGCGGCATAAGAATAGAAGACGACCTGCTCATCACCGCCGACGGTTGCCGCTTCCTTGGAACGTCGCGCATACCGTATCACCCTGTCGATGTGGAGGAGTTCATGGCCTCACACGGTGCAGGCGCAACGTCAACGAACGACTGACACATTAATAAATAATAGTAACGCAATGACAAAGTATTTCGTTTCCCTCGCCCTCGCCGCATTCGCGGTGACGGGCGCAGGCGCACAAGAGGCCGGCGACTCGGTTGATTCTGCCAAGCCAGTGTTCACCGTGGTGAAGGAGAACCCCATCACAAGCATCAAGGATCAGAACCGCAGCGGCACTTGCTGGGCCTATTCCACGCTTTCGTTCTTTGAGAGCGAGATTCTGAAGAAGACGGGAAAGACCTACAACCTCTGTGAGAATTTCGTGGCAAGCAAGACCTATATGGACAGGGCAATTGCCGCAGTGAGGATGCACGGCGACGTGTCTTTCTCGCAGGGAGGCTCTTCCTACGACCCGCTCTATTGCGCAATCAACTACGGTCTCTGCCCCGAGGATGCCATGCCGGCTCCCGGCACGCCGCAGGGCGACTCGCTCAACAATTTCAATGAGTTCTTCCTCTGCATGACCCCGTATGTTGAGGCAATCGCAAAGAGTGACGCCAAGAAGCTCACGCCGTGCTGGAAGAAAGGCCTTCAGGGCATTCTCGACGCTTATCTCGGCGAGTGCCCGGAGCAATTCACCTACGAAGGCAAGACCTACACGCCGAAATCGTTTGCCGAAAGCCTCGGTCTCAACTGGGACGACTACGTTAGCATCAGCAGCTTCACGCATCATCCGTTCTGGGAAACGTTCGTCGTCGAGGTGCAAGACAACTGGCGTTGGAAGCTGAGCTACAACGTTCCGATGGACGACATGATGCGCATCATCGACAACGCCATCGAAGAGGGATACACAATCATGTGGGGTGGTGACGTGTCGGAAGAGGGGTTCACCCGCAAGGGACTTGGAATCGCCTACGACACAAAGGCTGTGCAGAACCTGACTGGCAGCGATGCCGCACGCTGGCTGCGCCTTACGACCTCACAGAAGAACGAAAAGTTCGACTCGCTCGGCGTGAACGCACCCGAAATAGTGCCCACACAGGAGATGAGGCAGGAGGCTTACGACAACTGGGAGACCACAGACGACCATGGTATGCACATCTTTGGCATCGCAAAAGACCAGAATGGCAAGGAATACTATATGGTGAAGAACTCTTGGGGAGAATATGGCGACTATAAAGGAATATGGTATATGACCAAAGCCTTTGTCGCCTACAAGACGATGGACTTCATGGTGAACAAGAACGCCATACCCAAGGACATCCGCGCCAAGCTCGGAATCTGACCAAGACAAGCTCTGTCGCTTGCGTATGCCCGGCGCGTTTCGCAGTGACAGAACACATTAAAGGGAGCAGGCGAAGTCCTGCCGCAGCCTCTTCCGCCACTTAGGCGGTCTTATTTGGAGGCGCGGGCAAGGCTTCGCCTGCTCCCTTTCTTTTTAGTTTTTTTTGCCCGTGCGTATGCTGTGTGCCATGCGCTATTGTTTGTCTCCTTGCCCATTGCGCGTCGGAAACAGGCATATTTCATATAGTATTTTACATATTTTCGGGTAATATAAATGAAAAAACGGAGAAAATGGCCATTTTGTAGAATACTTTTTCATTGTTTTTAGGTATTGTTTAGGCATTCGCAAAACTCTAATTTTGCATCGACAAAATGGCAATGGTAATAAATAAGTCTAATGCAAAGTTAATAAAGACATCTGCGATGAAAACAAAACACATCTTCACAGCCGCGTGCTCCTTTTGTGCCTTGATTGCGCCCCATTGCGCCTCGGCGCAGGTTCAGGCTTCCGACAGCGTGTTCCAACATGCCAGAGGCAAGCGTTTGAGCATTGGCGGATATGGCGAGATAGCCTATAGCCGCAATTTTTACAGCGACCATGTGAGCCGTTACAGTCAGCCGGAGGAACATGCCAACGACCCAAGTCACGGCCGATTCGACATTCCTCACGCCGTCATCTACATCGGTTATGACTTCGGCAAGGGCTGGTCGTTCGGCACGGAGATTGAGTTTGAGCACGGAGGCACCGGCGTTGCCTACGAGAAGGAAGACGAGGAAGGCGGCGAATGGGAGCAGGAGACCGAAAAAGGCGGCGAGGTGGAACTTGAACAGTTCTGGATTCAGAAGTCGTTCGGTTCTTGGGCAAATATCCGCGCCGGCCACATTGTGGTGCCCGTAGGCCTGAACAATGCCTATCACGAGCCTCTCAACTTCTTCACCGTCTATCGTCCCGAAGGCGAAGACATCATCATGCCCTCCACGTGGCACCAGACCGGCTTCAGCTTCTGGGGACGTGCGGGCGACTGGCGATATGAGGCGCAGTTTCTCGCTGGGCTAAATTCCGACAATTTCACCAACACGGGGTGGATAAACAAGGGCACATCCTCGCCTCTGGAGTTCGACATTGCCAACAAATACGCTGTGGCAGTCCGCATCGACAACTACACCGTGCCTGGCCTGCGCATCGGTCTTAGCGGCTATTACGGACACTCAATCGGCAACTCCTATCCCAACGAAGAGAACGGAGTGGGTTCAACCTACAAGGGACGTGTGCTCATCGGCGCGCTCGACTTCACCTACAAAGGCCACAACTGGATTGTGCGTGGGCAGGCGGACTATGGCTATTTGAGCGATGCCGCGCAGCTGCGCTACCTCTACAACCGCATCAACAGCAAGTCGCCATACAAGCATACGGCCATGGTCAGCAAGAACGCCTATGCCGTGGGCATAGAGGCAGGCTACGATGTGTTCTCGCAGATAGGGAAACTGCGTGCCGACAACCAAAAGCTCTACGTCTTCGGACGCTACGAACAGTATGACCCATACGCCTCGAAGACCAATGATGTGGCATACGACTACACTGCAGTGAAGCGCATGGCCGCTGGCATCAACTATCACCCAATACCACAGATAGCCATCAAGGCCGAGTATTCCCACCGTTTTCTCAAAGAGCAGTACAACAACGAGCCGTCTGTCAGCATAGGCGTGGCATACGAGGGATGGTTTCTCTGACCTGCGGTGGGTACACGCAGAGTGCATCGTGAAAGAAATAAGACAACATAACCAATTTAATTAACGACAATGAAAAAGCAATTTGCATTCTTTGCCGCGCTTATGTGCGGCGCACTATCGTTCTCATCGTGCTCCGATGATGATGGCGGCGACACAACCGGCGACAGGTATTCCGACCGCTCCTATGGGCAGGCTGCCATCGATGATTGCAACACATTGGATAGAAGTTTGCAGTCCGCCAACACGTTGATATTGTCTTCTTTTAGCAATATGTCGGACGCACAGAAAAGTTTTCTGTCCAGTGTTCTGGAGAATCTCGTGGACAATGTGATTGTGCCCACCTACACGCAGTTGGCCGATGAGGTGGAAAGTCTCGAAGAAGAACTGCACGGACTGACCGTCTACACCATCACTCAGGAAGACATCGACAGCGCCTGCGTTCACTTCCTGCGTGCCCGTGCCTACTGGGAGTTGAGCGAAGCGTTCCTTATGGGGGCTGCATCGGATTACGACATCGACCCAACCATCGACTCATGGCCACTCAACCGTTCGCTGTTGCTTGACTATTTCAACAACGGAATGTCCGATGCGGCTCTCGACGACGCTTCCATTCTTGGCTTCCACGCACTGGAGTTCATCCTTTTCCGCGACGGCAGCCCAAGGACTGTCAGCGAGTTGCACGGCTACGACACCTACAAGAGGTTTGAAGACATCACTGGTGAGCAAGAGCTGGCATACGCACAGACCATCTGCACCCTGCTCAAGGAGCGCACGTTCCAGCTGCAAGTGGCCTGGGAGGGTGTGACTGCGGCCAATGCCGACCGCGTAAGCGTGGTGGAGGCTGCCGGACTTGACTACACAGTCAATGGCACAAATGGCCTTTCCTATGGCGAAAACCTCAAGCAAGCCGGCGTTTCGGGCAGTTCAAGCATTTACAGAAACACACTCTCATCGGCTATCTCGCAGGTGCTTTCCGACGATGAGGGCAGTGCAGCCGCAATTGCAGTGGAGGTAGGCACGCAAAAGATTGCCAACCCGTTCTCTGCCGGCGACATCTCATACGTGGAATCGCCGTACAGTTACAACTCCATCACCGACTTCCAAGACAACATCTACTCCATACGCAACGTGTGGCTCGGAAGCTGCGACGGCAGCATCGCCGAATACAGTTTCTACAACTTCTTCGTTGAGACCAACAACTCGTCGACTGCCACCACGGTGGTGAATAACATCGAGGCAGCCTACAACTCCATTGGCAGCATGCCCGCACCTTTCGTGAAGTATGTAAGCACGATATGGGGCATCGCCTTTGAGGACGATGAGACGTGGGAGTCCTATGACTGATTTCCCCGCCTGACCGAAATGCAGTCGGAGTGCCATGCAGCCACAAATGCAGGGCATTCCGACTGCATGACCAATTGAACCATTCAAGTTTTAAAATTAAACAAATATGAAAAACAGCATTTTTACAAGACTGACAGGTATCATGCTGCTCGCCGCTCCACTGCTTGCTGCCTGCTCGGATGACGATGTTGACACCGCCGAGAAAGAGGGTTCGCTTGGCGACCTTGTGTCTGGCGACAGCGAGTTTGGCAAGGCCAACGATGTGTTCACGGCCGAGGAGTGGTATCCCGGAGGCGAACTTGGCACTACGGAGAAAGCCAGCTATTCCGCTGCCGCGCCTGCCGTGACCAACGTCAGTGGCATGGAGGAGAGCTTCAACAAGGGCGAAGACTTCTTTGAACACCTCTACACCATTACGGAAGAGCCGCGAAAAGGTCTCGGCCCGGCGTGGACGCGCAACGGTTGCATCAACTGCCACCCCTCCTACGGGCACGGAAAGCGGCAGACCGAATACAAGGCCAACACATTTGGCAATGGCTATCTGCTCGTTATCTACCACCCGACGGCAGGCGTTTCCGCCGATGGCACGGAATATGCAGCCAACTCTTACATCTCCGAAGTGACGGGAATGCCGCAGACCAAGGCCATGTCGCCATTCAAGGAACCTGTCGACGAGAGCCAAATCACCATCAACTGGATAACCGTAAGCTCCATGCCGAGCGGACTGCCCATGACTTTCAGCGATGGCGAGACTTACTCGCTCATCTATCCCGACGTGCAGATTCCGGTCACGGCGTTCAACACCAACCCTCAGCCCGACAACTATGAGGTGCGTCTCGAATCCACCATCGGCATCTATGGCACTGGTTTGCTCGATGCAATCGACCAAGATTCCATGAAAGCGGAGTATCGGCGGCAGGCCGAGAACGCCATTGCCCGTGGCGAGAACGTGAGCGACGTGCTCAATCCGGCCATGTGGGACGCTTCCGCCAACGACTGGGCTTCCTCGGCTTGGTACACCCTTGCCGACGGGCAGCAACGCATAAAGAAGTTCACTTATGCCATGACGCGCGGCTCTCTGCAAGATGGCGCGGGGGCGAACGCCATTTGGAACATAACGAACGTGACCCGTTCAGACCGCCATTACTTCTATACCACGAAGGCTTGGGCAAAGGCTATGGCTGAAGACCAAGAGGTGATAGACTATATCAGGGAGTATGGCAACGACGAAACGTCCGTCCTTTATCCTTATTATGCCGACGGAACGGACGACGGTATTTCCGAGCGCGTGAACATGTTGCTCGGTCTCACCACCGCCTCGGACAGCGCAACGTTCCGCAAGTACTTTGTTGACGGCGCACCATACAATGGCGAGGAGGAGATGAGTGACAAGGATTACTATGACTTCATGGTGTGGCACAGAGGGCTTGCCGTTCCCGCCGCGCGCGACCTCAATTCGGATCAGGTCAAGAAAGGCAAGCAACTCTTCATGGAAATGGGTTGCGCCTCTTGCCACCGTCCGTCGTGGACCACCGGCGATGACGAGTATTGGGTGGACGATTGCATCAAGTCATACGCTGCGGCCAACGGGCTTGACGCCAACAACATACTGCCGCGCTTCCCGAAGCAGACGATTTGGCCATACACAGACATGGTGCAGCATCGCCTGTTCATGGAAAACGACATACGCACGGGCTGGTGTCGCACGACACCGCTATGGGGACGCGGCCTCTCGCTGCGCCTGACAGGAGCTGACGACCGTCTGCACGACTGCCGCGCCCGCAACGTTGTCGAGGCAATCATGTGGCACGGCTACTCCAAGGAGTCCGACGCATACTCGTGTGCGGAGCGTTTCTACAACCTTACGAAGGAAGAGCGCGATGCCGTGGTGGCTTTCATAGAGGCCATCTGACGCTTGCATGTAGTCCTACGGTTCTGCTTCGGGGAATGTCCCGGCAACCCCAAATCGGTCGTTAGGAAGCAGGCGAAGAGTTTGCCGAAAGGCTCTTCCAGACGTAATAACGGTCTAATGACCGATTTGGGGTAAATGGATGTCCCGTCAGAAAGTTGAGAACATGATTTACAGAACATCTCCTCAGATGCTA
>CAZURD010000061.1:0-14278 GCA_964623445.1 uncultured Prevotella sp.
CAAAAATGACCAAAAAATCGCCCAAACCACGCACGAAAACGGAAGCACAAAGCCACGGAAAAACTTTTTGTAGAAATTCAAAACAGCTTCTAAACATCTTTTATATTCCGGCATGAAAGTTCCGGCAAAAGGATGAAGTCTGCAAATAACGCATTCGCCCGTTTGCATTGCGGCATAGCGGACTATGCGGCAATGCAAACGGACGAATAAGGCCAAATGGCCTCAATGCGACAGCAGGAAAGACGGCTTACTTCAGAAGCTCAACCACCTGCAAAGCCTGTGCGTCATTGGGCGAAACCTCAAGGATCTTGTTGAAATAAACAAGGGCGCTCTCTTTATCGTCCTGCTTCAGGAAGTAGTAACCGCCGAGGTAACGATAGCTCTCCACAAGGCGTGCATTGTCTGCGGATGACCTCTCCTCACGCGGCTCGATGATGCTGACAAGCTCCTCGTAGAAAGGCTTGGCAAGACCCTCATTGGACTCCGGATCCATGTAAACGTTGACACGGGCACGCATTAAGAGAGCGTATTCCTGGGCCTGCGGGTTCTTCTCAGCGAGGTCGATATAAACCTGCTCTGCTTTCTTGTAGTTCTCTATGCTCTTGTTGTTAACCGTATCGGCCATGACGATAGAGTCGCGCGACAGCGAATCGGCATACTGGAGATAGAGCTGTGCGAGCGCAACCTGATCGTTGGCAGAGGCGGAGCTGACCGTGGTGAGGTAATCCTGATAGTACTTGATGGCGTTCTCGTAGTCCTTCATCTTCTGATAAGCATCTGAAAGCTGCTTAATCACACCGGCACGCTTATCCTGACTGTCTATCTCCTCGGCGAGAGCTTTGTTGTACATCTCGACGGCCTTGTCGTATTGTTCAAGTCCGCTATACGTGTTGCCGTAGTAAGTGTAGTCGAAATAGGTTATCTTTACGCTGTCGGAGCGGTTGAACAGGGCATCAGCGTATTGCAAAGCGGCATCGTAGTCCTTCAGCTCGGTGCAACTGATGAACGCAAGACGGTTGTATGCAGCGCCGCGCGGAGTCTTGGCAAGGCCTGACTTGGCCAGTTCGAGGCACTCGGCGTACTTCTGGCTGAGGTAAAGCGACATGGCATACTCCGTGACATTGCGCTCGGTCATCTGTGCGTAATCCACCTTTGAGAAGCTCGCGATGGCGTTCTCAAGGTCGCCCGAGAGGTAGTAGATGTGTCCGATGAACGCATCGACGGCAACGTCGGGACGCTGGGCGCGCAGATCTTCGAGCTTGGCGACAGCCTCGGTGGGGTTAATCTTGCGGTAGACACTGGCGTACTTGAAGTAGCCATCGGGATCCTGCGGGTCGAAATAGATGGCCTGCTGATAGTACTGTGCAGCCACGCCACCGTCGCCACCCTTTGCGGCGATGTCGCCCAAGAGGACGAATGCGGGCGCATACTCCTTGTTGGCCTTGATTGCATAGCCAGCATAGGTGTCGGCATTGAGGGAGTCTCCCTCTTCGAAGAACACGCGGCCGATGCCCACGAGCACCTCGGCGTTCTTCTTATTCTTCTTGTAGATGGGCTTCAGCTGGTCGTCGAGGTCAGCGGGTTTGGACTTGATGATGGCCGCGACAGTCTCAATGGTGCTCTGGGCATCGTCCTGAGCCATTGCCGGCACTGCTACGGCCAGCGCGATGAATCCAATGATAAATGCTTTAACTTTCTTCATGTTGACGTTGTTGGTTCTATTGTTCTTTTATATTTATGATGTCATTTTTATTTCAAACGGAAAGACCGGGGCGCAGACGAGCCTCACGACAGGCCTGCCCTACTCCTCGGAAACGTTCACCTCGCGCACAGTCATGTTGCCACGGTGCGGCACGAGACCAGCCTTGAACATGATGAGCTGCCCCCGATAGTCGGCCGCGATGAAGTTGGTGAACCCCCACGGCAGGCGGCTCGGGTCTGTCAGCAAGGCGTATATAGTGCGGCAGAGAGGATAATCGCCCGTGTATATGTAGTACTGATAGGGCTTGTAGCTGCTGCGCAGGGTTGCGGGATGCAGCCGACTGACACCCATCACGCGGATGTTGCGCTTGAAAGTGACATTGGTGGTGTCGCGCTTGTCGTTGAGCCAGTTGGAGCCGATTATGCCGATGGAGTTCGGATGACGTTCAACGAAGTCGATGACCTCGGCCGATTTCTCCACTGCGTAGATGTTGGGACTGTTGATTGGCTGCCCGCCGAGGAGCGAATCGACGCAGTAATGCACTGTGCTCGACTGCTTGTTGTCGAACGCCACCTCAATGTCGCCGAGCTTGGAATTGGGATAAATGGAGTCCCAGCGCGACACCTGACCGCTCAATATGAGGCGTATGTCATTGACGGAAATAATGGAATCAGGGTTGTCGTTGTTCACAATGAGCGCCAGACCATCGTGAGCAAGCGGTATAGACATTGGCATGAAGCGGCGTTCTTTCAGCCCTTCCACCTCAGTCTCGGTGAAACTGCGCGACGTGATGGCAAGAAGCACTTCCTGCTTCTTCAGCATATTCACCGCGTCAAGCTCGTTGGTGTAAACCGTTGTGAGCGTGGCCTCGGGATAAGTCATCTCGAACACCTCACGCTCTTCGTCTATAATGGGGGAGAAACTCTCATCGACGGCAAATTTGATGTTGCCCGACGAGTATGTGTCTGTCCTGCCACTCTTGGGCTTGTTCGTACACGAGACAGCCCCTTGCAGGAGTAGAGAAAATCCAACTAATGCGGTGAACAGCTTTGCTTTCATCAATCAATCACGTAAAACGATGGCTCAACGGTGTGCCTGCCCTTGCCTGACAATCTTCCTGAAATGCCCTTTTTGCTTTAAAACATTGTGCAAGACCATTGAGGTCGGTCTTCCGCAGAACAGCGACTGCCCCTCATGCGCAACCGTCCGGAAGCGGCAGCGATCACCTGTCCGTGAGCCATGAACATAATAAAGATTTGTCGGCGCATGGCCACGCGCCCTGCCTTTCACAGGAACTGTGGCCATGCCGCCGTCAAATGCTGCTTTATGCGAGTCGGAACGACACAGGCACGGTGTACTTAACGCGCACCGGTGCGCCATTCTGCTTGCCAGGAATCCAGTTGGGCATACCGCTAACCACGCGCACGGCTTCCTTGTCGAGCGACGGGTCGACGGACTTGACAACCTTCACATCAGTGATAGAGCCGTCGCGTTCGACCACGAACGTCACAATGACACGGCCTTGCACGCCGTTCTCCTGTGCTATGGCAGGATACTTCATGTGCGAGGAGAGGTACTCGAAGAGAGCGGCATCGCCACCCGGGAACTGCGGCATCTGCTCAACAACGTCGAACACTTGCTCTTGTTCCGCTTCCTGAACAATCATCTCCTGCGCCTTGAGCACCTCGCCTGCGGCCTCGTCGTTACCCTTGACATCAAACGAACCGATGGCGACAGCGGTCTTTGCGAGGTCGTCCTGCGACTTCAGCTCGTCTTCAGGCTCCACCTCTTCCTTGATGACGGGTGCGGTAAACTTCACCGAACTCTTCACCTTTTCTACCACTTTCTGCTCGACTTCAACCTTGATGGGTTCCTTGCGCTCCACCTTTGGCTCTTGCTTCTGTGCCAGCTTCGAAAGCTCCACTTCGGTGTCGATGGCAACTTTCTTCGGCATGGCGTTCTCAATGGCTACCTTCGCAAATACTATTGCGATGATGGCAGCTATTGTCACGAGCACGATGACTATCGAAGCCGTGTTGCGCCGAGCCGTAGCCGCACGCAAGCGATAAGCGCCATAGGATTGGTTTCTGCCTTCAAAGACGAGATCGATCCAGCTATTGTCTATAAGATCTATTTTCGACATAGTTCTTCTATTTAACAGTCATTCGCCTTTCGTCACTTCACGCCCTTGAGAGAGAGGAGTGCCTCATCGTCAGCACTAATGTTATCGATGACATATTTGCCTATGCTGCAAATCTGCATCTCGTCCAAAGCCTCCACCATATTATTATAGGTGGCCGTATCAAGAGGCTTGATGATGATGGTGAGGGTGGCTATCTTCTGGCCGTTGATTTCGCCCTTGCGGAGCTTGTCCAGCTCCTCGCGGTACTGGTCATCGGTCATCGTCGAGCCATGGGCTGTCTTCCGTGCATCAAGCTGTTGCTTGGCCTGCATGATTCGCGCCACGGGAGCAATTCCTTCCTCCGTCATGTGCGACATGAGCACCTTGCGGATGCCATCCTTTCCCCATGTGGTTTCCTTGACACAATCGGGATTCTCATACTCGGGCGTACCCGCCACGTAGTAGATTTTGTCGTTGGAGGCAAGGAAGATGGTGATGGTCTGTGAAGCCTTCGCTACCGATTTCTCATCGTCAGACAGCTTGTCGTCCTTACTGGGCATGGTCAGCTGCATGGAGGTAGGCTTGCTGAGCGTGGTACAGAGCATGAAAAACGTGATAAGAAGCATCATCATGTCTACCATCGGCGTGAAGTCCACGCGGGTGGACATCTTTTTCTGCTTGCTCTCTTTTTTCTTCGCCATTATTGTTCCTCCCCTTGCTTAAGAGTTGTGATGAGCTGATAGCGGTTCTCGTTCATGTCCTGCAACTCCGACATCATGGTCTTCACCACTGCGTATGGCGTCTTCGCGTCACACTTGATGGCAATCCTAATGTCGCGGTTGGCCTCGCGTGCTGCTTTCACCCACTCCTGGAACTCGCTCATGCCTCCGTCGATGCTGTCGGTCGGAATGCCGAGTTTCTTGATGGTCTCCGCCATCTGTTCCTGTTCCAGACTTAGGTAATTGCTAAGCATACTGAGGGGGGCGCCTATCATTGACTCCTGACTGAAGTTGCTGAGCTGCTGCCTGTTGATGGTGATGCCGAACTTGTCGGTAACCGTCTGAAGCATGGCGTTCATGTCGTTCTTGTTCTCCGTGCCGAGGAATATTTTCCCGTCGTTGCCCACAAGGATAGTGAGCACGTCGGTTTCGGGCACCTTTGTCTCCGAGACGGAGCCAGGCGTGGCAACCTGTATCGGCTCTGGCTGGAGGAAAGTGGAGGTCAACATGAAGAAGCACAGAAGCAGCGTCATCACGTCAGACATGGGGGTCATGTCTATCCAGACGTCCTTTTTCTGTATCTTTATCTTGGCCATTGCGTAGTTTTAATTGTTAAAACGTTAGGCCTCGTCGGTGTGGTTGACGTCGTAAGTTGTTGCGATTGTGTATCCTACCTCGTCGAGAGCGTAAGTGAGCTTGTCAATCTTGTTGGTGTAGAAGTTATAAACAACCACAGCCACCCAGGACGTTGCGATACCGGAGGCGGTGTTGACGAGTGCCTCGGAAATACCTTGTGACAGAGCCATGGAGTCTGCGCCACCGCCGCTGGACAGAGCCTGGAATGAACGTATCATACCGAGCACCGTTCCGAACAGAGCCGTAAGTGTACCGAGCGTGACGATGGTGGCAACGATAGGCAGGTTCATTTGGAGGGTAGGCATTTCGAGCTGCGTAGCCTCCTCGTGTGCTTGCTGAATCTTGGAAATCTTCTGAGCCTTCTTCATGGTGTGGTTGCTCTCAACGTCGCGATAGGCAGCGATGGAAGCCTTCACCACATTGGCCACGGAGCCGCGCATCTTGTCGCAGAGCTTGTCGGCCTCGTCGAACTGGCCGCGCTTGATGAGTTCCTTCACCTGAAGAGTGAACTTAGCGAGAGGCATCTTGCCGAATGCGGAACGGAGAGCGAAGTAGCGCTCAACGCCGAGGCAGAACACGGTGAGGAAAAGGGTGAAGATGAGACCCACCACAAGGCCGCCCTTATAGACAGTACCTGCGAGGTTGGCGGGGTGTCCGGAGGTGTCACCGCCTACAAAGTTGTCGGGGTTACCAAGAATGAAAAAGTAGATGCTGTAACCCACAATTAAGCAGATCACCATAAGTATCCAAGCATTCTTCATGCCTCCGAAGCCCTGATTCTTGGTCTTGGCCGGGGCTGCGGCCGTCTTAGCTGTTGCCATAACCTGATTGATGTTTTGTTGTTTATTAATGTGTAAAATGTTGTTAGGCTTGTCTTAAGCCGCTGCTTTGCGGCAGAGGAAAACGTGTTTTCGGTTTCATTGCAGCAAAGATAGCAAATTTGCAGGGATTGGGACTTTGATTAACGATTTTTAATTGCAATATTCCTTAAAAAGCATATCAGCCTCTTTTTCCCTGCCACAGTAGTCGCACCTGTTCCGCCCTCACGCCGCTGGGCGCGTGAGGGCGGAACAGGTGCGCCATGCGCGACATCAGTGCAGCTTGGCGAGCGCATCCTTTATGCGGCCGAGAGCTTCGCGGATGTTGTCCTCGCTCGTGGCGTAGCTCATGCGGAAGCAGTCGGGGTCGCCGAAAGCGTCGCCGCCGACGGTGGCCACATGGGCTTTCTCCAGCAGGTAGAGCGCGAAATCGCCTGCGCCTGATATTGTTGTCTGTCCATCGGACTTGCCGAAGAAGCTGCTGCACTTGGGGAACACGTAGAACGCCCCCTCCGGCACGTTGACCTCAAGCCCGGGGATTGAGCGCGTCAGCTCCACGATGAGGTCGCGCCTGCGCTCAAAAGCCACGCGCATCTGCTCCACGCAGTCCTGCGGACTGTTGTAGGCCGCCTCTGCTGACTTCTGGCTCACGGAGCAAGGCCCGCTGGTGTACTGCCCTTGCAGCTTGTTGCAGCCTTTCACTATCCATTCCGGCGCGGCGATGAAGCCGATGCGCCAGCCTGTCATGGCGTATGCCTTTGACACTCCGTTGACGATGATGGAGCGTTCCTTCATGCCCTCGAACTGGGCTATGCTCTCGTGGCGGCGGCCGTATGTGATGTGTTCATAAATCTCGTCGGCCAGCACGTAGACATCCTCGTGGCGCAGGATGACATCCGCAAGAGCCTGAAGCTCCTCGCGCGAATACACGCTGCCCGTGGGGTTGCTCGGCGAGCAGAGGATGAGGAGGCGCGTCTTTGGCGTGATGGCGGCCTCGAGCTGCTCCGGCGCCATCTTGAAGTTCTGGTCGAATCCGGCCGGCACTATCACGGGAACGCCCCCTGCGAGCTTCACCATCTGGGGATAAGACACCCAGTAGGGAGCGGGGATGATGACCTCCTCGCCGTCGTTGACGAGAGCCATCACCGTGTTGCAGACGCTCTGCTTGGCACCGTTGGAGACGAGAATCTCCTCCGGGGCGTAGTCGAGCTGGTTTTCGCGGCGCAGCTTTCCGGCTATGGCCTTGCGCAGGGCGGGATAGCCCGGCACGGGGGAATATTTCGAGTAATTGTCGTCTATGGCCTGCTTGGCTGCGGCCTTGATGTGTTCCGGAGTGTTGAAGTCTGGCTCACCAACGCTCATGTTGATCACGTCGATGCCCTGGGCCTTCATCTCTGAGCTTTTCTGCGACATTGCCAGCGTGGCTGACGGCGCAAGTCTTTGCAGGCGTTCGGAAAGTTGTGCCATGTCTTTTTCTATGTTTCTTCCAACTGCAAATGTAGCAATTTTATTTTGCACGGCGAAAGATTTCCACCATTTTTGGCCATGATGAAGCGAAATGCAACCGTTGCAGCGGGAAAAACGAGCACGCCGTCCGTTGCCCAAAGGGACGCTGCGCGCAACGGGCGGCCAGACAACGGAACGGAGGGAAGAGGCTGACTGACGGGGAGTTTGCGATGGAGAAAAGCTCTTTGCGGCACGGGGCTTGTCTCATTGCCCTGCAACGGAGCATTAAACGGAGACCAACGGGGCATTAATTGGCGTTCAATTAATGCCCCGTTGGCCTCCGTTTAGACATCTAATTTCCGGCATTAAACCCACATCGGGCATCGGGTAACGGTTTCCGACTGCCCCGCTGCGTCCTCCGTCAGAGATGGAGGTCGTGCCCCATGCGGTCTTTCTTTGTCTTCAGGTACTTGTAGTCGTATTCGTTTGGCGTAACCTCGATGGGCACGTTCTCCACGATTTCAAGTCCGTATGCCTCCAGTCCGACGCGCTTTGTGGGGTTGTTGGTGAGCAGGCGCATCTTGTGTACGCCGAGATGGCGCAGCATCTGCGCTCCGCAGCCGTAGTCGCGCTCGTCGGGCTTGAAGCCGAGGTGGATGTTGGCATCCACCGTGTCGTAGCCCTGCTCCTGCAACTTGTAGGCGCGAATCTTGTTCATCAGGCCAATGCCGCGCCCCTCCTGCTGCATATAGACGAGCACCCCCTTGCCCTCACGCTCTATGGCCTGCATGGCCTTGTGGAGCTGTTCGCCGCAGTCGCACCGCTTGCTGCCGAGGATGTCGCCGGTGGCGCATGAGGAATGGACGCGCACGAGCACCGGCTCGTCGGTCTCCCACGTGCCCTTGATGAGGGCGAAATGCTCCAGGCCGCTGCTCTTCTGGCGGAACGGCACGAGGCGGAAGTGGCCGTAGACCGTGGGCATGTCCACCTCCGTGCCCACCTCTATGAGCGACTCGTGGAGCAGGCGATAGGCTATGAGATCCTTTATGGTGAGTATTTTCAGTCCGTGCTGGCTGGCAAACTCGCGCAACTGCGGCATTCGCGCCATCGTCCCGTCGTCGTTCATTATCTCCATGAGTGCCCCTGCGGGGTAAAGCCCGGCCAGCTTGCAGAGGTCGATGGCGGCCTCTGTGTGGCCGGAGCGGCGCAGCACGCCGTGGTCTTGGGCATAGAGCGGACTGATATGGCCAGGCCGTCCGAATGTCTGGGGCGTGGATGCAGGGTCGGCGAGGGCGCGGATGGTGGCCGCGCGGTCGTGGGCTGAGACGCCCGTGGTGCAGCCGTCGAGCTTGTCGACGGTCACGGTGAACGGCGTTCCGAGCACGGAGGTGTTGTCTTCTACCTGACGCGGGAGGTCAAGCTCCTCGCAACGGCTGATGGTGATTGGCGCGCAGAGCACTCCCCGCGCGTACTTCAGCATGAAATTGACCTTCTCAGGGGTGATTTTCTCTGCCGCCATGATCAGGTCGCCCTCGTTCTCGCGATCCTCATCGTCAACCACCACGACGAACTTGCCATCGCGGAAGTCGGCGACAGCCGCTTCGACTGAGTTTATCCTTGTCTGTTCCATATATACCTTATTTATATATTGCGCACAAAGTCGCGGCGTGACGCGCCCGCCTCACACGGCCTTCGCCCCGGCAGCCTTGGCCCGCCGCTCCTCAATGCGCGAGATTATGCGTGTGTTGGTGTCGCGGATGGTGCGCAAGTCCTTGCTGAGCCGCAGCCTGAAGCGCACCATGCGCAAGTAGAAGAATATGCCGAGCGGCAGCACCACGCCCACGGCGGCGTTGACCCACTTGCTGCGGAAGGGGCGCGTGTGTGCGTGCGTGGCGAGTATCGGATACTTGTTCAGCTCGGCAATGATAACCCGGTCGCGCGTGTTCGACAAGTCCTCTATCACGGTTTCGAGCCGCTTGCTGATGCCGCGCACCGTGTTGTCATCGCCACTGCGGAAGAACACGGCCACCGGGTTTGGTGCGCTCAGCAGGCGGCTCTGCCGCGCGTAGTCGGTGGCATCGCGGCTGATGGCGGCCAGTTCGGCGAGGTCGGCATCGTAGTTGGGGTCGTTGATTATCACCTCCTTGCCGAAAAGGTTGCGCTTCTGCCTTATGCCGAGCAGCGTGAAGAGCACGGAGCGATAGGCATCGATGCTGAACACAACGGAATCCTGGTTTGCCTTGTAGGTGAAGAAGACGGCCATCGGCGTTAGCACGGCCATTGATATGAGCTTGCCGAACCACACAGTCCACACTCCCTCGCGCGCCATGCGCATCCCGGAGTTGTCGAAAATGTAGTAGACGATGAACACGAGCACCGATATTATCACGGGCACGCCAAGCCCACCCTTGCGGATTATGGCCCCGAGGGGTGCGCCGATGAAGAAGAACACGATGCACGAGAGGGACAGGGTGACCTTTCCGATGGCCTCAATCTTGTGGGTGCGGTAGTTTCGGGAGAGGTCGCCCATGTAGCCACGCTTCATGTCAAGCTCCGAGGTCTGCCTCTGCACGGTGTTCAGTGCGGCCTTCACCACGCTCTGCTGCCTCTCCGGCGTGAGCCTGTCATAGATGCTGTCGATGTTGATTGCCCCGCGCGCCACCGCCGCCAAAGCCTTGGCTGAATCCTCTGGAGTGATTTTCGGGCGGGTCATGGATGTCCGCTTGGCATCGACGAAGAACTGATGGCCCACGCTGTCGTTGTGAGCCTTGATTGAATCGATGTCGTGCAGAATCCTCCCGATGCTCTTTGAGCTGGCATCGGCGGATATTCCACCGGCATCGGCCATGTTGAACCCGCCGTCGAAGTCGAGCAGTATGTGCTTCTCCACGAACGTCTCGCGCCTGTAAGGCACGCTCGCGCTGCCCGCGATGTCAGATGAACGCATGTTCTCAAACCACTCGCCGCTGTACAGCGTGAGCAGCAAGTGCTTCTTCTCCGCCGTGGTTTGCAGCCGTCCGGAGTCGGAAAGGATGATGGCGGCATCCTCGTAGTTGCCGTTCATCTTGTAGATCATCACGTTGTAGAGCATTCCCGTGCCCACCTCCTTGCGCTGCACGTAGAGGTTGCAATTGGGTATGCCATCGTAGAACACGCCCTCCGGAATCTCCAGCTCGGGGCTGGTCTGCTTCATCGAGAGCAGCAACTGACTGAAAGACTTGTTGGCTTCAGGCCCGATGACGTTCTGGAAGTAGAACGAACAGCACGCCACCCCGCACACCATGAATATCAGTGAGCGCATGGCCTGCATCAGAGAGATGCCCGCCGCCTTGATGGCGGTAAGCTCGGAGCTTTCGCCGAGGTTGCCGAAAGTGATGAGCGAGGCGAGCAAGATGGCCAGGGGGAAAGCCTGCGGCACAAGCCTCAGACCCATATACCAAAAAAACTTGGCCAAGACATCGAGCGAAAGGCCCTTGCCTATCAGTTCGTCGACATAACGCCACAAGAACTGCATCATCAGCACGAAAAGGCAGATGAAGAACGTTCCCATGAACAGCAGCACGAACTGCTTGGCCACGAATATGTCCAGCTTCTTTATTCTAACCATTGACGGCATGGCAGCCGACCAGGCAAACGGCCGGCGCGGCAGTGTGCAAAATTAATACAAAAAAGTCGGTTAATACCTTAACACACCCACTTTTGCAGTTTTTTCACAGTCAGCAATCCGTCGGCGGCCACCTCCCCGCTTCCCCTTTCCATGTCGGTTGTCCAGTGGAAATTTAGTGGCGGCATATCCCGCGAATTGCGGTTTGGGTGGCACGACGGCCCGCCGGAAGTCAGAAGTACAGCAGTTGGCCGTCGGCCGTCACGCCCGCCACGCTCACGGCGATGCGCGTAGGGTGGCTGTTGTTGTAGAGCGTGATGTTGAGCCGCCCGTCCTCGTCGGTCGCAGCGTTGGGGTTCCAGTAGAGCGTGCGGCGGTGGTCGACAGGCTCTGCCGGCGTGGCCTGACTGTAATCAGGGCTGTAGAAGTCGGCGGGGAGGTTGAAGCCCGGAAGCATTATGTGCCTGTCGCGCGAGGAAAACCGCCTCCCGTCGTCGGGCAGTGCCACAAGCTCCACGGTCACATCGGCCTTGTAATAGTCTTGCTCGATGGTGGAATCGACCTCACGCGGCTCATAGTCGGTGAACACCCGCACATCCTTGAGCCTCTTGAGCTTCAGCGTGTTGTACAGAGCCTGCACGTTGCGGTTGTCCCATACGACACCGGGGTTAGACGTATCGGGGGTGTAGTTGCGGTAGTATATGATGCCATTCAGCTTCCCGTCCACATTATAATAATTGTAACGCCCCAAGTTGCCATAGAGATAGCGGCTCACGGCCAGAGGGAACATCCTCATGTCCACCTTTCCGAAGCTAAGCCCACGGTCGGTGATGTCGTTGTACAGCTGGTAGGCATCAATCACGAAGGCGGGCTTGTCGAAGTCGATGGCGCGCTTTCCACGCCGCCGTCCGCGCACGTCGATGTTGCGCAGCTGGTAGACATCGTTCTCCATGGAGAGCAGGCTCGTGGTGTCGGCGTTCCAGGAGTAGTCTTCTTCGGGCGCGTGGTCTTGGTAATAGCTGTAAGGCTTGGTGAAGACGGGGTATGGCAGGTCGCGCTTCACGTAGTAGTCTGGGTAGGCATCCTCGTTGAGCGCATTGCGGTCGGAGGTGGAGCTAATCGCCTTTTTGAGCGAGTCTTTCTCGTTGTATGCCTTCATGTTGAGCACGGCCACCCCGTAGTAGGGCGGTATTTCAAAGCCGAACAGCCCCCTATTGTGCGTGCGCTGCACTATGCTGGCATAGTTGCCGTCGAGCATAAGCTCCGCCTCGACGAGCACCTCGCGCTTCAGCGAGCCGTGGTTCACGCCGAGCATGGCGTTGGCCGAGCCGATGTCGCCATACACTATGTCGCTGTTGTCGTAGGACACGCGGTCTTGGTCGACACCGATTTCGGAGAGGTCGGAGGATGACGTGCCGCCAACGGCAGCGTTGTCGCTCGAGCTTTCGTCATCGTCGGACAGTCGCCCGCGAGCCACAAGCCCCTGCCCCGTCTTCCAGCTGTCAAGCTCCTCCGCCGTCACTTCGTTGATGGAGAGCATCTTGTAGACCGCGCCCTCCACCGTCATCGACAGCTCTGGCTGGTATCGCCGATGGTTGTAGAGCGTGTCCGACAGCTCCTCCCACTTGTATTTCCGCCATCCCTGCACCATCATCAGCAGGTCGAGCGCAGAGCGGTGGGCAGCGTCGTCGGCCTCGAAGTAGTAGGCCGGGTGTGCCACGAAGCCACGGAGTTCGCTCGAAAGCAGCATGTCCGTCATAATGTTCCCGTCGTCGTAGGTTGGCTCGTCGGTGCGGGTGTCGCGCACCGACACGGAGAGCGTCGCCTGCCCGACGTGGCTTTGCAGGGCGAGGTCGATGCGCTCGTAGGGCTGGCGGGCATTGCCGCCCGTGCCGTCGACGGTCACGAGGCCAGCCCCGTAGTCCTGGTTGTTGACGAAGAAGAGGCGGTCGGCAAGTATGCGCCCCTCCGAATCGAACACGGTAACGTCGTTCACGCCCGTGGGCAGCGGCGGCAATGCCATCCTGACGGGCACGCCCTCGGCGAGGCTCACTTCCTCGAAGTGGCGCAACGAGCCTCGGCACAGCACCGACAGCCCATAGGTCGCGCCGTCGGCAAGGCCATGCGGCGTGACGGTGAGCGTGTCGCCATCGAGCCGCAAGGCCACGCCCGACCGCTCCGCCTTGGGCAACGGGAACGTGTACTCCTTGCCGTCCCACGTGAACGTAGCCTTCAGGCGGTCGCGCCCGGGACGCACCGTGAACACGCCGCGCCCAAGATGCGTGGTGGACAGTGGCGTGGACAGCCCCTTGCCGTCGTCCACCGTGCCGCTGATGGTGACCGCCGCGCCCTCTTGGTCGACGGCCTCAAAGGCCACGCGGCAGTCCACTCCCTCCACCAAGTGGCCTCCCTCGGGATAGAACGTCACCGTAAGCTCCGGCTTGAGCTGCTTCGGCAGGCGTTGCTTCGGGCGCGGATAGATGCGCTTGTAGGTGTAGTCGCCCGCCGAATCGGGCTGCTCGTAAATCGGCAGCACGCGCGAATAGAGGCCGTCCCACTGCCGGAAATAGTCGCTGGCCATAGCCTCGTTGTAGAAGAAATGGGTGTCGTCGCGGCTGTGGCGCACCTCCGTGGCGTTGAAGTTGAGCATCCACCGCGTGTATGCCCGCAGTTCGTAGTACCCCGAATAGAGCGAGTCTTTCAGCGCAAACGCCCCGCAGGTGAACCCCGTGGGACTAACTATGATGTTCTGCCGCTCCACGAGCAGCCCGTCGGGCGAGAGCAACTCCACGTAGAGAATGCGGCTCATGTCCGTGGGGCGCAGGTCGTCGGCCCTGACGACGTATGCCTTGTACCACAAAGTGTCACCGACGAAATAGCAGTTGTTGTCGGTATGCACATACACCTTCTCCTGCAACTGGCTCACGCTCCCCACTTCCAAGGCGCGGCGGATGTCGTCGAGCGAGCCGGCCACGGCAGCCGTGGCGGCAAACACAGCCGCCATTGCGGCGAACAACTTCTGTCGTAGCATCATATTGTTAGGCTTTAGGCGGATAGGATTGACTATATTTATATATAACGCGGCAATTGCCCGTAAATTGAATGCCATCCGTTAAATCTTGGGCAAAAATCGACGTTGCGGTAAATTATCGCCGTTATAGACTTACATTGGCCTGAGATATTTGAGTAAATTAGCCTTGATGCCCTCGTATCCCATCTGCACATTGAATT
>CAZURD010000062.1:0-14181 GCA_964623445.1 uncultured Prevotella sp.
GAAGAATAAATTCTGGTACAAAAGTACAAAAATGCAAATCAAATCTCGAACAATGAATATGTTCAAGTTGCCAATTAGTGGATTATGTGCTTGTCCGCCCCGTCATTTCCATACGGCCAATGAGCTGGATGGAAATGGCGGGACGGATGGTGTCTTATTTAATGCCCAGCACGGACTTGGCCGTTTCGTTCTCCGGGTCAAGTTCGAGAAGCTTCTGCCAGTATATGCGTGCAAGGAAGCGGTTGTTCACATAAATCGTATAGTAATAGCCGATGATGTTGCTCACGGCTTTGAACCGTTCCTTGTCGGAATAGGACAGTTCGCCAAGTGAAGAATAATAGTCGAACGCCACCTTTGCTTTCTCCATGGGTAGGACGAAGCGTATCCGGGGAGTGACATCCTCATACTTCTCTTGCTGGGCTATCAACATGGCGATTTGAAAACGCGTATACAGCGTCTGCCCGAGGTTCTTGCCGGGGAACTTCTCGGCCATTACGCCGCAGACGGAATCGGCCTCGAGCCAAATGGACTCTTTCTGCTCCACGGCGGCCGAGTCGGCCATGACAAGATAGACGCTGAGCAAGCCGCCAAGGTCTTCGTAGGTGAGCTTACCATCTGCCTCGCGCTTTGCGATGAAGTCCTTCTGCCTCGCTATGGCCTGCTCATACAGGCCGCCTGCACGGTAGGCCTTGACTATCTCGCCTATGCACATGGAACGTGTGTTGTCGTCTATGCCGTCAAGGGTCAAGGCTTGCTCATACATGGCAATGGTTTTGTCGTACTCGCCGAGAGCGGAGTAGGCACCGGCATAGTTGGTGTAGTCGCGATAGCGGGGCGCAAAGTTGTCCGACTCGTTGAACAGCCTGCTGCCATGCTCCAGCGTTTCGTCCCACAAACGCAGCTTGTAGCTGTCGTACATGGCAATGCGGTTGAGCGTGGCACTCCGTGGATTTTTCTCCAACGCATACTTCACGACCTCATAGCTCCTCTGCACCCTTGGCACGCTGTCGCTGAGGAAGGTGCAAAACGAATAGTTCACGAGGTCTTCGTAACTGAGGCTGTCAAGTGCCACTTGGTCGTAGCTGTCGGCGGCGCGAACGGCATAGCCTTTCTTGGTGAAGAGCCGCCCCATTTCGCGTTGGTATGGATAACCGGGGTTGTAGTTGCCGAGTTCGCGCAGCATCTCTATGTCGGCCAGCACATCCTTGAGTTCCGTGTGGGTCTCGGTGGCACAGTTGGCGTATGCCACATAGCCGCGCGGATCGGCCTTGTTGGCTGCTATGGCCCTCCGATACCAGTCGAGAGCCACGTCGTGTTGTCCATAGACGAACGGGATGTCGCCGCCCTGGATGTAGGCCGGCACGTAAGTCGGGTCTATTTCGAGCGCGATGTTTATGTAGCGGTAGGCATTCAGCGTGTCCTGATTGTGGAAGACAGGTTTCAGCTGCGAGGAGACGAAGGGGTCGTTGGATGTCTGGATGTCATACGAGAAGAAAGCCTTCGATATGCCAACGGCCATGTAGGGACTTTTCTTGTATTTGCTGAACACCTTGTCTACATAATCCACGAGCAAGGCTTTGTGCTCCACGCCATACTTCACGATGACGGAATCGAGGGAGGCCAAGGTGGCCTCTGCCTCCGGCGTCTGTGCGCAAGCCGCCGTCGGAGCGAGCATTGCCCCGACAATCGGAAAGGCTGCCGCCAGACGTATTGCATTCTTCATAAGCATATTTTTGTTTAAAAGCTGTACTGCACGCCGATGTTGAGCGTCTCGTTGTGCTTCAACTCCATGTAGTCGATGCCCGGAGTAGTGAGCAGCCGCCAAACCACGAGCTGCGGAGAGAGGTAGACACCGATGCCCTTGGTGATGTTGGCGGAAAGGCGAATGCCGACATTTGCACCCAAGGCAGTGCCCGTTACGGGCTTTCTGGCAACCTCGACCACGTGGCCTTGCTGCACGCGCTCGGCCTCGTCGATGGTGGCTTTGTCGCCCATTGAAAACATTATGACGGGGCCTGCGAATGCCGTCACACTGAAACGGCGCGACGGGCTGGCCGGGCTGAGAGCCTCGGTGAAATCGAAAGCATAGTTGAGCGATAGCGCCCCAAGGCCATAGCGGCGATGCCAGATGCCCTGGCGCGTAGTGCGCAAGTAGCCTTCATCGGGATAGGCCATGTTGTAATCGTAGTAAAGTGTGCTATGTGTCGTGGCCATCGACATGTACTCGAAGCCGACGCGGATGCCCGACAGGCGGTCGATGTGCCACTCGCCCCAGCCCTCGGTGTTGTAGTTCATTCCCGCACCCGGCATGGTGGAGCGGCGATAGAGCAGCCCCGTGCCTCCGCCGACACCCACGGTGAAGCGACTGCGTGCGCCCGAGACAGACGAACGCCACTTTGTGTTGCGGGCGGCCGTGGTGACGGTGATGCCAAAATTGATGCTTATGGCGGCATCGGTGTTCCGCTGGCTGCGGGCACGGTTGTCGTAATAGGGGATGTCGAAGACGTAGTACAGGCCGCGCGGCTCCACGAACACTTGCACGCCGTCGTCGATTGTGGCGAAGAAGTGAGCACCGGCAGAATATGCCGCAGCGTAAGTGTTGAGGTGATTGCTGGAGTTGTAGCGCACAAAGCGGCCAAGCTCGCCACCGGCTATGAGGTAGAACCCGAAGCGGGAATCCCACGAGAACTTCTTCGTGAAGCCGAGCGGGTTGAACAAGGCATCCAAACGAACGCCGAGATAGCCCTTATAATAGGAGCGTTCGGACTCGGCATGATACGACGGTTCAGGCGAAGTGACGGTCTCGTTCTTCCACTTGGCCGAACGCATCACGCCTGACAGGCGCACGCCGATGACCGGGGAGAGCCATTTGCCTATGCCAACGGTAGTCTCATATCCCATCGACTTGAACAGGCCGAAGTATGGCGAGTCCAAGGACGGGCCTGCCGCAAGCTCGACAAACCAAGGCCTCTGCCACGAGGCAAGCGTGGAATCGGAGCGGAGCTTGTCGTTCTCGCTCCTGTTCTCGATTAGCTTGCGTCGGCGGGAGCGCGAGAGATTGTTGCCGAGATAATAGATGTAGCTGAGGTTTGCGCCATAGAACGTGTCGTACTTGCGCCAGTTGCGGTCGCCGCTGACATCGGCTTTGTCGGATGAGATGCCCACATAAGGTTCAAGGGCGATGTAACCCTGCGGGCCGGTGTAGAACTTCAGTTGCAAGCCGAAGTGGCCTTCGATCGACACTTCCCATCCGCTGTTGTGGCGCAAGCGCGACAACTGCCCTCCGATGCCCATGAGTGTGGACACCTCGAAAAGGCGCGTGGGGTTGTAGCCATCGAAATAAGCCGAGAGGTTGTAGAGGTGATCCACCGTGAGGCCGCCCTTGCCGAAGAGCACTTCGGAGCCGTCTTGGAAGCCGAAATCGGCGTGCGCCCCGATGCGCAGGGTGTTGAGGCGGTTGATGTTCTTGCCCACTGCGAACCGGATTGAAGTCAGGGCGTTGATGCGATAGCCTTCGGAGAGGGTGGAGAGCTTCTCCACTCCAAGGCCGGACTGAAGAAACATGTTGTCGTACCAGCGCAAGGAGATGGTGTCGCCATAGTTGCGATAGCGGCGCGAGAGCACGTAGTCAACGGCGTTGAAGCCGCTCGCGCGGTTGACGCGGCTGCGCCCCACAGTGTCGTTCTGCATGGCCACGTCGTCAATGGGTATGTCGTCATCGCCGGCCACGGTCATGGCGGGCATCGTTGCGGTTGGCTTTGTGCTTGCGGGCTGTCCGGCGTCGGGGACTTGCGTGGCCGCAGTGTCTGCCGGCTCTTGGGCGGCCATGCCGATGGGCAGTGCCAAGAGCGCAAGCAAAGACAGGCGGGCTATGTGGAGTGTCATTGTCATCTCGTTGTTGTCAATTATCGTTGCCGTCGCCATCAACTGTCGTGGCTGCATCGGCGGCGTGTGCCTCAGGTTCCATCTCAGCAGCCTCGTCTGTGGCGGAAGGCTGCGTCTCTTCGTTGCCGGTCTCGCTGTCGGTGACGGCCTTGCGGACTATTGCAGCCTGTGAAACGGCGTATAACTGTTCAAATTTGCGGCGGTATGCCTCTATGTCGGCAGCGCGGTAAGGATGCTTCTTGCGCGTCTCATCGCTGATGTTGCCCTCGTTGAAGTAATAGCGGCGGAACTTCGGCTCCAAGTCGAAGCTGTGCTGGAAGTAGGCGAGATAGTGGGGGATGGTGTCATTGCCCGAGCCTGCGGCCTCCTCGAAACGCCGCAGGTCTTCGTTGTATTTCTCCCAAGCCTCGTGGTCGGTGCGCATTAGCTCCATGTATTCGGCATCTGAAAGGCGGTTGAAGCCTGCTTCCTGCTCCTTGCCGGCCTCGCCGCTCCACAGTATGCCTTTCAAGTACCACTTCTTGGGATTGTTGTCGTGCATCTTGTCGACGAACGGCTCAACGTCCTTGCGCTCAAATCCCAGCTGGGAGTGAAGCTCGGTGTAGAGTATTGCTTTGTTCTCCTCGCTCGAATTGATTACGTAGTTGTAGGCCTCGTCGCACCGTTGCTCCTCCTCCGGGGAGCACATGCCGTGCATACGCTTGATGTACAAGTCCTCAAAGTCGATGAACTTGCGCAGCTTTTCTGTCACATTGCTGGACGGCACTGCGCTGACGAGCGTCACGGCAGTGTCGAGTTTCTGCTCATGGAAGTAGGCAATGGCCTGATTGATGACGATGGCGGGGCGGTTCAGCTCTACAAGCTGGCCCGAACGCATCTTGCGTATGGAAATCTTAAAGTCGTTGAGGTCGATGAACGGCGCGAGTACACCAAGGTCGGGAGTGCCCCTGCGGTTGTTGAGCATGGCCATTCGGTTGCACACATACGGGGCGAACTTCATCACCTCGTAGCTTGGCCGCTTCACCATCTCGCGGTAGGCCAGTTCCGTTATAGTGTCGATTTCTGCCGAATCGGTGATTGCCGCAAAGAGGTTATAGTAGTCGCCATCGGAGAAATGGCGTTTGCCAGTTATGTAGTCGCCCTTGAATCCATAGTAGGCCGCAACGGCTTCGTCGGCATTCATGGTGTGCTCGTTCTCGTAAAGGTAGGTGCAACGCATTATGCGCTGGTTCTCAAGCACGGGCAATATGGTCGTCTCGAAATAGGGGAGCTTCTTCAGTTCGGCCACCACGGCGCGGCTGTTGGTGCGCTCCACGATGCCGCGCACGGCACTGACGACGGCCGAGTCGGTGCCGTTCTCCGCGAGAGAGGTCACGACATCTTCCCACGTATAGACCTTTGCGGTGGAATTTTTCTGCACGTCGGCCTTGCCGAGCAGCTCCGAAATGCGCCTCAGTGCGAAGTTGGCGCGCCGTCCGGCGAGGTCGTAGTTCTTTTCGTAGATGCCATCGGGCGATGCGCCGCCCTCCACGTTGATGTATGCGAGCTTCGAGCCGAGAGCCTTCATCTCCTGCGTGAGCTGCGCCAACAGCTTGTCGTTGAGCGAATCGGAGCGCAGTTCGGCGGAGTTTTCAACGAACGTGAGCTTCAGTTCGCGCGGCACGCTGATGAACTGCGCCTCGGCATCCACGCGGAAGTCAGCAAGGTTGAGGTCGACAGAAGCCACCGAGAAGTCGAGGAACTTGAACGGCTTGAAAGCCAGGCACGAGCCTGTGCCCTGTCCGCCGTTGTTGTAATAGTCGTGGTGGTAGTCTTCAAGGATGCAATAATAAAGTCCCTTATATATGCGGCTGGGGTCGGGTTTCTTGAACACCACCATCGTGTCGATTGCGAACGGCTTGCCCTCTACGAGCGGCTTGCCGGCATGATAGGCAAAGGCAAGCGGGTCGTGCGCATCGTAATCGAAGCGCATTCGTCTGTCTTGCAGTCCGTGATATTCCCCGGCTTCATATACCATTGGGGTGAGATAGGCCACGGTGTCCTCCGTCTGGCAGTCGATTACCATCGGCTGTATGATGAGGCGCGACTCTTTCTTGACATACCCTGCGGGTATAAAGGCATTGATGTTGAATTGCACCTCGCCGCCGGTGTCGATGCCCGGCACCGGCTTTATGTCGATGCCGTGGTTGACGTGTTCCCCTGTCACGGTGACGGTCTGGAGTGAGGTCTCGTCTACGAGCGTGCAGGTGTAACTTGTCTGTCCCGCCGTTGTCTCGATGATGCTGACGATAGCGTTGTCGCACAGCACCACGATGGGTTGGCCGGGTAGCACCTGCATAGAGAACGTGCCGTTCTCGCGCGAATCCCGCCAATCAGCCTTTGAGGCTTTCATCACCCGCTCTACGGCTGCATCGGAATCTATCTCGCGTATGGCTTCCTTGAGTTGGTTTCTCACCACTTGCGCCGCCGGCATCGTGTTGAATCGGGCATATTTCACTTGCCTCGTCTCCACGGTGCCGCTTCTCGTCGTCACCAGAACCTGGCACGACACGGTTTGCGTCTGGGGCGTGCCTGCGTTCTGTGCGTAGGCCGTGGCGGCGTGCGCCAGCAAGAGGGAGGCCGCAAGGGCCAAACATCCTAAGAGTCTCATCCTTGACCTTTTTACCTTGTTCCTTATCCTTTGTTATTTATGAATGGCGGATGCAGCGTGCCATGCCCGGATGTATGTCGTGCGCCGCCGTTGCCGTGTCATTTCAGTATGTATGTCACCGACACGCCTATCCTCGTGGGCATGAGCGCGTATCCCGAGGCGTTGGTGTGCGCCAGCTCTCCGAACTCGGAGTCGGCCTCATAGTTGTCGGCCTCGAAGTATTCCTTTTGCTTGTATGCTATGGCTCCCAGTCCGGCGTGCAGGTCGAGGTTGAGCCGTTTGCCGAGCGGTATTACGTAGCCGAAGGTCATTCCAAGCCCGGCGGCAAACCCGTTGTAGACCTTTCCTTTCCAAGTGATGTCGTAGGAGACGCCCACTGCGCCCACTCCGATGAAGAAGTGGTGCATGGGCCGCCCCGAGAAGTAGTATCGCCACTCCGGCTGCACGCCAATCATTTTCATGTCTTTGCCCCAGGGCTTGTGGTTGCCGAATACGTTGAGGGCTACCGACGCGCGTTCGCCCACCACGAGTTCTGCACCTATCGAAGGTGTCATCAATGCGTCCATGAACACATCGGTGCCCACGGCTACCATCTGTGCCCGTGCGCTGATGCAGGCAAGAGCCATGTATGCAGCCAAAATCAGTTTTCTCATCATTCTGCGGGGTTTGTTCTTTCAAGGGCAAGCCCGTCGGGGAGGAGTGCCGCCCCGGCGGGCTGCCCCAAGTGGCAGGGGTGACTTAATGTCAGAAAGTAAGTCCCCCAAGTTCTACGTCTGAATCCACCCATCCGGCGAGCTTGGCCGTGAGTTGCACGGAAGCAGGGCCGTTGATGGTGAAGCAGAGGTTGTATGATTTCCCAGCTTCAAACGTGCCGCCTTCGCCGAGGGTCACAGCCTGCGGGTACTTGAGTTCGAAGACGTTGCCATCGCTGTCGCGCAGCGTCACAGCCAGGCTGTAGGCATAGCCGCTTTCGGGCACGGGCAGGAGTATGCCCACTCCGACTGTCTTTTCGACAGGCTGGCCGTCGCCGTCAATCTCCATGTAGTAGTTGTCGGGGTTGAGGGCGACATCGCCGGAATCGCACAGCAAGAAGTCGGCCTTCTCGGAAGCGTCGCTGAAGTCGAAAGTCAGAGTGCCGTCGTTGTCGGGGGTGTTGAGGTCGGCCACGATCAGCTCGCCGGTCGTGGGCACGGAGAGTATCTTGACGGATTCAATCGTGGTGGAGAGGGCTTCGGAGTAGTCAGAGCCGCCCACGGTGTTGGCCCCGGGCTTTGCCGAGAACGTGAAGCGCATCAGTTTGTGCGTGAACGACAGTTCGGGCAGTTTGCCAACGTTCTCGCTCTGGCGGTAGTAGAGCGCGCTGTATGCGTAGTCCTCGTCCGACTTAGCCCTGCCGTAGATGACATCCTGCGTCCCGTCGATGACGATGGTGGCAAGCACCTGCGACTCGGTCTTCACGATGTCCTCCGTCATTGGGTGATAGCCAAAGAAGCTGTAGCAGTACCAGTTGCTGTGCGGATAGTAGTATATCTCTCCGTTGGAGAAGTTGATGTCGGTGCCATTGCTACCCTTGACGGCCTCCGCCTCCACGTTGTTGAGCAACACTGCGTAGGTGAGCGTGCCTTCGGCATCGCCCGCCCAGTTGATTGGGAGGGGCGAGGGGTTTACGTCCATCACGCGATCGGCCAGGGCGAAGATGCCAATGTTCTCCGTCTCGAAGTTGCCATCCTCGTCCGACTCTATGCTGGCGCGGGTGCTGCCGCCTGCGGAAAGGCGGATGGGCACGTTCTCAACGCTCGATTCGTCGTTGCCATCGTGGCTTGGTGTGCTTGCGGTATCGTCGTTGGAACACGAATACATCGCTGTCAGGGCTACGCCCATTAGTAATAATTCTTTCTTCATCACTTCCTATTTTTAATGGTTTGTTACTGATGCTAATGGTTAGTCAGGATATGTTTAAGTAGCGGCAGGCGGACACAGGCTGCCCGCCTGCCTGCCGGATTAGTTGTTAGGGGCATTCAAGGGGTCGAGCTCAATCTCATCACCCTCCACCCACGGGGTCAGCGTGGCGTTGATGTCAATCTTGCTCATGGAATACACCTTGATGTTGACGTTGTAGGACGTGCCGGCAAGGAAACCGCCGTCGACGGTCAGTTTGTCGGTCATGGCATCCTTGCGGGCAACATACTCGCCGTCCTTAACCTCTTGCACATTCTGCGTGGTGTATATGCTGATCTCATACTCCGAATCGGGGGCCACGAGCAAAGCCTCTCCAGCTTTGGTGGGAATGCCTTTGTTTTGTTCGGCATCCCATGTGGAGACCACAGGCTCCAATGTCACGAGGTTTTTGTTTTCTGTGCCATCCTCCGGGCTTTGCATGAGCGAGAGGGGCGTTTTGTCATCGTCCCACTCAATGCCGCCGGTCTTCACACGGCCATTCTCTACGGTGGCCACGGTCATAACGCCGGTGGTCTTGGAGGTGATGGAGATGCCCGTCACCTGAACGCCAAGCTCCGTATCTCCATCAAAGTTTGAGCAACTCTCCTCGTTGCCGCCTTCGATGGTGAACGTGAAGCGGGTGAGCAGGTGGTTGAACACGAGGTTAGGATTGACACCGAGGCGTGCGGAGTGTGCGGAGTAGAGGCGCGTCAGGTCAAGCGAAGGAAGGCTTTGCTGAAGCAGTGCCTCCTCGTCTTCATCGAGCACAGCGTCTGCAGTCATTATGTCCTGCGTTCCGTCTATCTCTATTGCCACGGTGTAGGCATCGCCGCTGAGTGCAGGTGCCGTTCCGTTGTTTGCGCCGTCGGCATAGTAAGCAACGAAGTCAAACTCGCCGCTGCTGGGATAATACTTGATGCTTCCTGCCGGATCCACGGCTGCGCCTGTGCTGCCAGAACTCGGGGCGTTCATCACGTAGTTTTCAAACAAGTTGTCGCCGTATGCGCCGTCTATCCACTCCCTGGCGAGTTTCCAGCTCACCACGGTTGAACATATAGAGGTTGAACGGCTGTGAATTCCATTCGTTGTCTTCGCCTTCCACGCCTCCCACGGTGCCAGTGCCACGGGTGATGGTGGCGGAGCCGTTGGAAACGCCGATGGTGATGGGCACTTCGTTCTCTCCCGATGAGCTTGATGCGCCGCTCTGCGTGCCGTCGTCCTGCGAGCAACTGCCGAGCACTCCGGCGAGGGCAGCTGCGTAAAGAATCGATTTCTTCATGCTTGTGACTTTTTAGTGATTAAACAATGAACTATTTTATTTGTCTTATGGTCTCTTGAACGTTAGGACTACTTGCCGAGGTCAACATCGACATCGCCGCCGTTGGCCCACGAAGTGATGTCCACATAGATTTCCACTCCACGCAGTCCGTACACGACAAAAGTCACGGTGTATGCCCATCCGGGGCGGAACATGTAGCTCCCGGTCTCCGAGTCGTAGTAGTTGCTGTCGGTCTTCGGTTGCAGGGTGTGTTGCGCGTATGTGTAGTAAGGCTCGCCGTTGATGGTCTGTGTGTAGTAGACGGTGAGCACGTATTCGTCGTCGGGCGGCAGCAGCAGGCTGCCGCCGATGTCGGTCTTGGGTCGCTCTGTCCATGAGAGGGAGTTGTCCTCTTCGTTGTATTCCACGACGTAGCCCTCCTCCTGGAGCGGTTCGCACGCCTCTCCGTCCACTGAGGCCTCGCGCAACTCCAGCGTTGCGCGTTCATCGTCCCACGTCAATTCTCCCGCCTCGTCGGCATCGGCGGCTGCGGCCACCAGTGTGCCTTTGTACTTGCTTTCCACCGTCACCTTTGTTATCACGATGTCGTTCGACGTCTTGTCGCCCGCAATGGCGTTGAAGTTGAGGCGCGTGAGCAGGTGGCTCATGTCTATGACGGGGTGAATGTTTCGCCTTGCGGCGTAGGTGGAGTAGTTGCCTATGTTGAGGATGGTGTTGCGTTCGGTCTGCGAGATCGACGCGCTTCCCGTGTTGCCGTACAGTGCGCTCAGCTTCTCGTCGAGCACGGTTGCGGTGAGCTTGGGTGCCTTGCCTGCGAGCAGGTCTTGCGTTCCGTCTATCTCGATGTCGTAGCTGATTTGGCTTTGCTCCCTGTGCGGCGTTACGCTTGCGTCGTCGAGGTAGAATGCGAAGAAGTTGTAGCCCACGTATGTGTAGGTGGGGCTATAATAGAGAATTGCGTCCCCATCCACCATCGACAGTTCCGTGTTGAGCGCTCCGGCCTCGTCGCGGCTCAGGTGCATGGTCATTCCGTAGTCGTAGTCGAATCCGTCGAGCAGGCAGTCGGCGTTGTATGTGTCGGCGAGCGACTCGGGGCCGTTCTCGGCGTAGGCCCAGCGTTGCAGGTTGGCCGGCGAGGAGAAGTATCCCGAGATGTCCGGGCCGTCGCGAAAGGCAAACACGTAAAATTCGGCGTTCTCATACTTAGTGTCAGACTCCTCGCGGTCGAAAGGGCCGCTGCCCCTCGTAGAGGCAACGGAGAAGAACTCTTGCTCGTTGACAAAGACCATGAGCGGCGTGAGGTCATAGCTCTCGTCGTTGCTTATCATTACCTGTTCGTCTTCGGTCAGCTTCGGGTAAGAGTTGGTGCAGGCCGCGAGCGCGAGCGCAGGCAGCATGGCACGGAGCACGGTGAGTATCGCCTCGGTTGCGGTGGCTTTGTTTATGCAATGCATTCGTCTGTCAATGGTTTATATGTCCACGAATATATCGTCGTCGGCCTGCTGCCATGCGTCCACTCCGTAGTCGTTGTCGGAACTGGTGAGGATGCTCTCTCCGTCTATCGCTAAGTTCGCAACGATGTTGAGAACGCCGTGGTCGGCCACGCGCCTTGCGTACTTTCCGCCTTCCACGTATTCCGTGAGTTGTGCGTTTGCAAGGGTGTTATATATGTTGATGATTCCCTGAATCTTCTTGCGCAGCCTCTCGCCCGTGGGGTCTTCGGGGTTGACGGTGCTCACGTAGAGAATCACCTGCATTATGCCTGGGCCTGTGGTCAGCGTGGCGTTCTGGCTCGGCACGATGCCCGTCACGTCGATGTTTGCGTGGCATCTCACCGATGTGGCCGTCTCCGTGTCGCTCTTCGGGTTGCCGGAAGCGTCGACAAGCTCCGTCCAGAACATCATCTTGGCAGTGTTGCTCACGTCGAGATAGCCGTTGACGAGCGTCATCCTCCTTGGTATCCCGGACACTTCGGCGAGCACCGAGTCCACCACGAAATTCTGCTTGCTTATGTTCTTGGTGACGTTGAAGTAGATGTCGATGTTCTGCGACTGCCTGATGGGGTGCATCGTGATTTTCCGCGAGCTTCCCCTTTGCAGCTCGGCACGCATCGTGTCGACGACGATGGCGGGTATGTCGGGTTGCATGTAGCCTGCGTAGGAGTTGTAGTCCTGCCAGTCCACCACGGGGCGGCCAAGCTCCGGGCTGTTGCGGGTGTACACGCGGTAGTCCACGTAGATTTCGTCCATCGGCACATATTCGTCGCCTGCCAGAAATGTCTCCACGTTGGTGTAGTCGTACTTTTCCGTGTCCATGTTGAAAGCCAGGAAGCGATAGTCGCCCACGGGCAGATTGAACGTCGACATCTGCCCCGATTCCGCAGTCGCCTCCTCGCCGTCTTCTGCCCTCGTCTCGCCGGCATCGCTCTCCTCGGCGGCGGAATCATCGCCATCGGTCTCGCCTGTCTCGGTGTTATCCACATCGGAATCACCTGAATCGGCGGCATCGTCGCCGGTCTCGGTGGCGGACGGCAAGTCCATCTCGCCCACGACGAAGCGTCCGTATCCCGTCTCTGGGCACACGTTGATTGCGCTTATGCGCCTTGCCACCACGCGGTTGGCGATGACGAGCATCGTGTCGGGGGCATCGACGCCGCTTTCAAACGAGAAGCCGAACGTTAGGCTTGCGGCGTGTGGGTGGATGGTGTCGTAGCACAAGTCCGCATCCGTGTTGCACGCCGTGAGCGTCAAGGCCACTGCGAGTGCGGCCGGCATCGCCTTTTTGGGCGCAAATGGTATATGCTTCATTCGTTCACCTCCTTTCTTGCGTTTGATGGCTCTTCAGCAGAGGCCGGTTCGCCGTCGTTGTCGCCTGCGTGCGATTCCTCCTCCGTTGCCGTGGCTGGTTCGGGGCTGACGGCGGTGGTGTCTGCCGGCTCGCCGCTTTCTGCGGTGCTGTCTCCGCCGCCGTTGTCGCCTGCGGGCGATTCCTCCTCCGTTGCCGTGGCTGGTTCGGGGCTAACGGCGGTGGTGTCTGCCGGCGTGCCGTTTTCTGCGGTGCTGTCCTCGCTGCCGTTGTCGCTTGCTGGCGATACCTCCTCCGTTGCCGTGGCGGGTTCGGCACTTACGGCTATGGTGTCCGTCGGCTCGCCGACTGCTGTGATGCTGTCGCGCGTCAGGCTGTCTGCGGCGGCCACGCTGTCGGTGCCCATAATGAGCACGCCCTCGCTTTCCTTCCTTCTCGCGGCCGCTTTCTCCTCACGCTGGCGGGCTTTCTCTTCGGCTTTCGCCTGACGCTCCTGCTGTTGCTGCAACATGCGTGCGGCGGTGGCATTCGCCTTGTTCTCTCGCAGTCTCACGGCATAGATTCGGTTGAAGTCGGCATCTATCAACTTGCGTATGCTGTCGGCGTTGTGCTTGTTGATTCGGGCTGTCTCCATCCGCAGCTCCCTTGCGCGCAGCGAGTCGGCATACACATGGTCGACATCCCGCCGCCAGCGATACTTCGACGTGGACGGATACTTGCCAAGGCGGTAGACGAATCCGAGGCGGATGTCGCTAACGACAGGGTAGGGCACGATGTGCCCTGAGCCGCGCTCCGTCACGGGATAGCAGTTGTCCTCGCGGTTGTGGCGGTACTTGTCGTATTTGGCGTAGGAAGCACCGACGCTCACCCCAAACTCAAGGTCGAGGCTCGTGCCATGCCTGAAGACGTAGAGCGGGCGCACGAATCCGGCTGTCACTCCAAGCGTGAGTGCCTTGCCTTGTCTGCCTTCAGAGCCGAGTTTTATGGAAAAATCCGTATATGAAGCATAAACGCCACGATAGAACACGCTCGCTGGATGCACCATGTTTCTCATTCTTGACCGAAGGCGGGACATAAATCCATCGTTTTTCTTCCGGTCGTTGTCTTGGTGGTGACGCCAATAGTTGCGCACTTCGCCCCTTACCTCACTGACGTTGTAGACCACGCCCGGCTTGTACGTGTGCGACGTGTTCCAGTTTGTCCGGATGTTCAGGCCGATGGCCCATCTGCTCCAGTTGGTGTTGCCGAGGTCGAACTCAACGCCAATGTTTGGCGTGAGCAGCACCCAGTCCACCATGTTTGTGCGCAGTGAAAAGCGATCCACCAGCTTCAGGGTGTCCGTCTTGGCGCGAGTGTCCACAATCTGCGCCCTTGCCGTGAATATCGCGAAGAAAGCCATAGCAACAGCAAAAGCCCCTCGCAGTCTAAATTATGACGTTCCCAATATTCCTAATAATTTTATCTGTGTACATCATAGCAAAGGTGTCTTCCGCCCCTTTGCGCGCAGACGTTGCTAAAATCGGGTGCAAAGGTAACTTTTATTAAATGTAGAAATATTTACTAAACGAATCAAGCCTGAAGAGACTTTAAGAAAGTTCTTGTGGAGGCTTTGGAGCATTCGTAA
>CAZURD010000063.1:0-13658 GCA_964623445.1 uncultured Prevotella sp.
TATTAATATCTGATAATCAGATTGATATTTTACAATATTCGGTTCAAGCGTGGAACTGCAATGCTACCATGCCTAAGTCGGAGGTCGTAGGAAAAACCTTTATTCAGGATATGGTAATAGCAGCCCACGCTATAGCGTGAGAACCACTATGCCATCTCTCTGAATAAGTCTTGAATTTCCTACGTTCCCGACTTAGAGATTAAGCATAACGCTTCTTCTTTTTCTCACATGTCTTGGAAAGAGTTGCCTCAATCCAGTTACAAAAGTAGGGAATTTCTGTGATAATCCCTTATACTATGATGACTTTCTTTGTTCCTAAAGGGGGATTTAAGTACATTCTATATTTTCAGACTTTTATCCTGTTTCTTGTTAGCAAGTCATAAATCATTTTTCATTCATTGTCTTTTGTCTAAACCATTGCACAATCGCGATGTTCGTTTCCCTTGCCTCCATGCTCTTGCCATTGGTACGGGTTGTCTTTCGCATCCCATGCGTATATGCAACTAAAAACGGTCGTTTGCTTGCCGTTTTTCAGTATGTGTCATATTGCAGGCTGAAATGACAGGTATTGCGATGCGATAAGGCATTAATTGGAGGCCAATAAGGCAGGTATTGCAGTGCAAAACCTATGGTTTTGCAATTCGTTGAATGTCAGATGGTTGGCGGGAGCGGCTTTCGTTAGTGTCATTAACATAATTATGTTAACGGCAGTGCGTGCCTGTTTGCAGCCGGAGTGCTTTGGGGCTGCTTGCTGACATTTTGTTCTTTGTGGCTCATTTTTGCGTAAAATTATGCCGCGCAGAAATATAAACTCCTTGCAACCGTTTATTGTTTGTCCGCTTTTTCATAATTTTGCAAGTGCTGATTTGGTGCGACAGGTGTGCAGTCCGTTGCGATATTGCGACCGCTCCTTGGCCTGCACCCCGGCGCACACAATTATATTATGACATGAAGAGAAAGTCACTGGCCTTGCTCACAGCCGTGCTTTGGACGGTCTTGCTGTCCGCCCAGCCCTATTGCGACGTGCGCACGTTCACCATACGCGATGGTCTCGCGGCCAACATCATATCCGGTTTTGCGCAGACGGCAGACGGGCTGATGTGGTTTCCCACGTGGAATGGGCTTTGCCTCTACGATGGCTATCATTTCACCACGTTCCGCAATGCGCCGGGGCAGGACATGGCGTTGAGCACAAACCGCATTCTGTTCGTCAAGCCGAGTGTCACGGGCAACATCTGGTGTTGCACGTCGAGCCGCCATGTGTATCTCTTCGACACGCGGCGCAGCCGTTTCGTGGACGTGGGCAGGATTATAGCCGAGCAGTATGGCCGCCCCATCACAGTCAGAAACCTGTATCCTTTGGACAACGGTTATACGTGGTTGATGGGCAAGGACGGCGAGCCAAACTACCGTGTGGCCGACAGTCTCGTGATGCAGGGTGGGGGAATAGAGCAGTACAGCGTGGAGGCAGGCAACCTTAGCGACAACGTTCTGAAGAAAGCCGAACTGGCTTCCGACGGCGGCGAATGGATTTTCAGCCTTGGCGGCGTGCGGCTTGTAGGCACAGACTTCTTTTTCGACGTGCAGATGGAGCATCGTGTGGAGCTTGGCGACGTAACGCTCTTTGCCGCAGAAGATGGGCGCGTATTCGCGTTCTACCCCGCCAGCCGCGCCATGCGTGCCGTGGACATGCCTGATGGCGTGTGCCGATTGAGCGACGCAGTGGCATTGACGGCCTCAAAGGCTATATTCGCCACCAACCGTGGCGTGGTGGCTGTCGACGGACGCACGCTCCGCGCCACTCTGCTCTCGGTGCAAACGCCGTCGCAGCCGTCGGAGGAGGCCACCTCTCTCTTTGTGGACAGCCGCCATCGCGTGTGGGCGTTCACCCCGTCGCCGGGTGTGGTGGTGCTCGACTCCGCCGGAATGTCGCCGCAATGGCTCATGGCGCGGGCTGCCAACCCGCTGCACTCCACGACGAGCGAGAAGCCTTTCATTCACGAAGATAAGTATGGCACGGTGTGGGCGGTGCCTGCCGGCGGCACGTTCAGCTATTACGACGAGTCCACAGGAAGCCTCGTGCCGTTCGTCATAAGGTCGCAACGCGCCGACCGCTACCAGCCTCAGATAGACAAGTCCTTTTTCGATGCGCAAGGCAACCTGTGGTTTACGGGCACACACGATCTTTCGCTGGTAGAATTTGGCTACCGCCACTTCAAGCAAACCTTGGTATATCCAGGGCAGGAGGTGCGCGCATTGCTCATCGACCGCCACGGACGCACGTGGGCGGGAACAAACCGTGGGCTTCTGGCCGTGTTCGACACAGACCGCCGCCTGCTTGGATATGTAGACCGCCAAGGCCGCCTGCAACAGCGACGGACAGAGTTTGCCAGTAAGGTATATTCCCTCTACGAGGACAGCATCGGCCGCGTGTGGGTGGGGACAAAGGGCGACGGCCTCTTCGTCATCAGCGGCGAGGGACGTGTGGAGCGTTATGCCAGCAATCCGTCTGACCCTTATTCCATCAGCTGCGATGACATCTACGACATAACGACAGACGCGCGGGGACGCATTTGGGTGGCCTCTTACGGCGGAGGCCCCAACCTTGTGGACGCATCCGCAGGGCGGATGCGCTTCATCAACCATCGCAACGCCCTTGCCCACTATCCCTTGGACGTTTTCGGGAAGGTGCGCCGCATCACGTCCGTGCCCGAAGGAGTGGTGGTTCTGTCCACCACGGACGGAATCGTGACCTTTGCCGACGGCTTTACAAAGCCCGGCGACATCCGTTTCCATACCACAACGCAGCTCTATGCCGACACCGCCAGCCTGATGGCACCGGACGTTCTCCAGACGATCGTCACGCGCTCGGGGCACGTTCTCGTGACGACGCTCGGCGGTGGGGTGCAGATGGCAGAGCCGGGGACGCTCCTCCGCGACAGCCTGCGCTTCCACGCACTCCCAGGCGACAACCCGGTGGAGGGCATTGTGCAGTCGCTGGCGGAAGACAGCAGGGGCAATCTGTGGATAGTGCGTGAGAACAGCATCGACCAGTACAACTTCGACACGGGCAAGATGCTCCAGTATGGGCCGGGAAACATAGGCGACGGCGTGGAGATTTGTGAGGCAAAACCCGTCCACGACCCACACTCCGACTGCATAACCGTGGGCACGCGAGGCGGATTCGTCAGCTTCAACCCCAGCGATTTGCGCAAGAGCGAATATTGCCCGAACATCGTTTTCACGCAGGTGCTCCACCACGGGAACAATGAGCGGCAACCTATTCTCAATTGCGATGTGCTCGATGTGCCTGCCGACCGCCGCAACCTCACCATATTTTTCGCCGCGATAGAGTACTCATACAAGGATCTTGTGCAGTATGCCTACCGCTTGGAAGGCATCGACGACGGCTGGAACTATGTGGGTTCGGCCAACAGTGCATCGTTCAACCGACTGCCGGCAGGACGCTACCGCTTGCTTGTGAAGTCGACGAACAGCGACGGCGTGTGGGTGGACAATGTGGCTGCGCTGAACATCTACGCGCATCCCACGTTCTGGGAAACGCCGTGGGCGTGGGCATTGTATGCGCTGCTGACTTGTGGCGTGATTTACGTGGCCATCTTAATCTATCGGCTGCGGGCACGCGCACGCCTCGAACGCGACCTCAACAACATGAAGACACAGTTCTTCACGGAAATAAGCCACAAGCTGCGCACGCCACTGACGCTCATCGGAGGGCCTGTGACGGAAATCCTGCGGCAGGGCGGAGTGAGCGAAGCCGCCCGCCAACACCTTGAAATGGTGCAGCGGAACGCCTCGCGTATGCTTGTGCTGGTGAACAAGATGCTGAAGTATGGCAGGGAACACAATGTCTATATAAGCGACGACAACGCCTCCGAACACTTGCCCGACAGCTCTGTCGCTGTGGCGAACGACACGCCCCAGACTGTGCCACAGCCGGGAATGGATGCCATCAGGCTGCTGATAGTGGAGGACAACGACGATTTGAGGGCGTTCCTCGTGAGCATCCTCGGCGCAGAATACAGTCTGTTGCAGGCCGAAAACGGGCAAAGAGGACTGGAGATTGCCGAGGCACAGCTGCCCGATTTCATCATAACGGACGTGATGATGCCCGTGATGGACGGGCTGACGATGGTGCGCCGCCTCAAGCAGAACAAGGACACGTGCCACATTCCCATCATCGTGCTGTCGGCAAAGGCATCGCTCGACGACCGCCTGCAAGGGCTGCGCGAGGGCATCGACGACTATATCACGAAGCCGTTCAGCGCGACTTACCTCAAGGCACGGGTGGCGAACATCATCGGGCAGAGGCGCGCGTTGCAGCAGAACTACGTCGGTCAGCTGCGTGCGGAGGACAAAGCCACCTACCGTCTTCAGTCGCCGCAGATAGTGGATGCCGACAACGAGATGATGAAACGCCTGCTGTCGTTCATAGAGGAGCACATCGGCGATGCCGACCTGAAGATAGAAGACCTTGCCGAGGCGGTCAACTTGGGACGCTCTGTGTTCTACGGCAAGATCAAAAGCATTGTCGGAATGTCGCCCGTCAGTTTCCTGCACTACCTCCGAATACAGCGTGCCGAGGAACTGATAAAGAAAAGCAACTATCCCATCTCGCAGATAGCTTACAGCGTCGGCTTCTCCGACCCGAAGTATTTCGGTCGCTGCTTCAAGAAAGAGACAGGCATGACACCCTCCGAATACCGTGATAATGCACTGCGCAACGGCGGCGAAAAGGAGGAGGCTTAGGCACTGTTTCTCGGTGGGCAAGGGTGCGTCTTCATGGAGTTGGCTACATACGATTCCTTGACAACCGTGGCATAGCCATTCAAAGGCAAGAGCATGATTTGCCTTTTCTATGTCTTACTCGTTGCCCCCAAAGTAATGCCGCAGACGCAAGCAGCGTCTGCGGCATTACTTTGGGTAAACAAATTGTTCTGGATACCTTTGCTACTAAGTGGAAATCCAGCCTTACTTCACGTTCAGGTTGCTCACGCCGGGGCCTTGTGTGATGGCGTCTCCCTTCTCTACGGTAATCTTTACGTTGTCGAGTGTGAGGCCGTCGGCGTAGTTGAGCACCACGCCCTGTGTGGCGTTGATGATGGAGTTGCTCACGTTCACGTTCTTTATCGGCATCTCGGGCAGTCCGTTGATGTAGATGGCGCGCTTTGCCCCGTTGCACGTTATGTCGCTGATGTAGAGGTTGCGGAAGCTCGGTGTCGTCTCGTCGACGGCAGGGATGGCCGGCGTTGTTCCCGTCGTGCCGTCGGTGCTGGCCTCAAGTGGGGCTTTGCCACCGTAATAGAGGTCGAACGTTATGGCATCGCCCGCGATGTTGGCCATGCCGATGTTGCTGATGAAGATGTCCTCAACAACGCCTCCACGGCCTCGCGTTGATTTGAAGCGCAGGCCAACGTCAGTGCCGATGAATAGGCAGTTGTTTACGTGTATGTTGCGCGCGCCGCCCGACATCTCGCTTCCTATGACGAAGCCGCCGTGCCCGTGGTAGACGCGGCAGTCGCTGATGACCACGTTTTCGGTTGGCATTCCACGGTCGCGTCCCTCCTTGTCGCGTCCCGACTTGATGCAGATGGCATCGTCGCCGACATCGAACGAGCATCCCGTGATTATCGCCCTGTTGCACGACTCAAGGTCGAGGCCGTCGCCGTTCTGTGCATACCACGGGTTGCGTATGGTCACGTTGCGCAGTATCACGTCCTCGCACATCAGCGGGTGGATGTTCCATCCGGGCGAGTTCTCAAACGTGGCGTCTTCCAGAAGCACACGTTTGCAGTTGATGAACTGTAGCAGTGAGGGGCGCAGGTAGTCGTGAATCTCATTCCATGCAGCCCCCGTCTCGTCGGAGTAGGCGCGAGAATAGTAGTCGTCGTGGTGTTCGTCGATGTCGCGAATCTTCTCCGTGGGATACCAGATGTCGCCTTTCTCGTTTACAGCTCCGCTTTTGCACAGTTCTTTCCACTGCCCGGCGGTCATCTTGCTCTTCTTCACAGGCCGCCAGTTCTGGCCGTTGCCGTTGAACATTCCGCGTCCCGTGATGGCGATGTCCTCAGCTCCGTTGGCCGTGAGGGGCGACATGCAGCGTTTCGATTCCACCCCCTCAAAGTAGGAGTCCACGAGCGGGTAGTCTTCCCTGTTGGGCGAAAAGAGCACGAGTGCGCCCTCGTCCACTTGCAGTCGGATGTGGCTTTTCAGTTCGATCGGGCCGGTGAGCCACACCCCTGCGGGCACTACGAGCGTCCCGCCTCCCTTTTCCGACAGGTGGGCTATTGCCTTGCGGAAGCTCTCCGTGTTGAGGGTTGTGCCGTCGGCGACGCCCCCAAAATTCTCGATGCTCACCTGATACTCCGGAATCATCGGCTCGGTCACGCTGGGCAGCGAGGCGATTCGCGCTTTGTAGTTGTCTTCGTTGCTGCCTGCCGCGCCCGTGGCGGCTGTGGCGAGGGTGACACCCGTCAGCATGGCGGCTGTGGCCATGACTTTCAATGAGGTCTCTTTCATGTTTTTGCTGGTTGTGTTTTGCGTTGTGGCCTCCGCCGCGTTGTGTGTCGTTCACGCGCGGCGGAGGCGTATGTTCATAGTTTCACTTCAATCTTTTGCAGGTCGCTGTCATCGCTCGACGTGCCCACGAGCAGCTCGTATGTGCCCGAGGCCACGCGCATGGTGTTGCTCTTGTCGTCCCACCACTCAAAGCTCTCGCGCGGGAAGTCAATTATGGCCTCCTTGGTCTCGCCCGCTTTCAGTTCCACGCGGGCGAAGCCGCGCAGCGTCTTGGTTGGGCCGTCGGGGTCGTCGGACTTCCTCAAGTAAGCCTGCACGGTCTGCGAGCCGTCGCGCTGTCCTGTGTTCGAGACGCTGACGGTTATGCGCCCAGCCTCTGCGTCGTATTCGGCTTTGCCCAGTGAGAATGTGGTGTAGCTCAATCCGAAGCCGAACGGGAACAGCGGCTGTCCCTCAAAGTAGCGGTAGGTGCGCCCTTTCATGGCATAATCGTCGAATGACGGCAGCTGACTGTCGTCGCGATAGAACGTCACGGGCAGTTTGCCGCCGGGGTTGTAGTCGCCGAAGAGCACGTCGGCGATGGCCGTTCCGCCCTGCTCGCCGGCGTACCACGCTTGCAATATGGCATCGCAGGTCTCCACTTCGGGTGTCAGAGCCACTGCGCTGCCGCTGCAATTGACGAGCACAATCTTCTTGCCTGCCTCGTGGAGGGCTTTCAGTATGTCGCGTTGAGCCTGCGGCAGTTCGATGCTCGTGCGGTCGCCGTTGTCGAATCCGGGCTTGTCCACCCTTGCTTCCTCGCGTTCGAGGTCGGGAGAAATGCCTCCCACGAACACCACCACCTCGGCATCGCGTGCCTTCTCAACCACGCTCGCCACCGTGGCGGGGCGCACCGTCTCCACGTTGAATTGCAGGGTAGCCCCGTCCGCCAGTTGCATATAGTCCAGTTGGATGTCGTATCGCTGTCCCGCTTTCACCTCAATCTCTTTTCGGTTGCTGCGAAGTTCCTCCGCACGCCACCTTTCGAGGATGGTGTCGCCGTTGACAATGAGGCGCATTCCGTCGTCGTTCACGCAGTTGAGGAACACGCGCCCGTCGGTCTTGGCCGTGAATGCGCCCCGGAAACTGGCCGTGAAGTCGGTCAGTTCCACGCCTGCGGCGAATGCCGTGTTGCCGCCGTTGTCGAAATGCAGGGCAGTGGTGAAGTTGGTCGTCACGACGGGTTGCCCCTCCATGTGGGTGTTGTTCCAGAACTGTGCCGTCATGCCTGGCTTGCCGTCTGTGCCCACCATCTCTCCGAAGAGGCTTTCGGTGTCGGTGATCTCCGTGATTTCGCAGCCTTTGGTGTAGGCCACTTTCGTGCCGAGCTTGGTTTCTATGCCCTCAAGGGCGGTCACGGTGTGCGCCGGTTGTCCGAAGTATATGCCCCACATCATCACCGAGTCGGCCGCGTTGGGCCCCATCACGCAGATGCGGCTGGCATCCTTTGCGAGTGGGAGCAGCCCTCCACGGTTTTGCAGGAGCACCATTTGTTCCCTCGCCATTTGCAGGGCGAGTTGCCGGTGCGCCTCGCAGTTCACCACGCTTTCGGGTATATTAGTCCACTCCACAAGCGAGTCGGCATCCATTTCGCCAAGCTCGAAGCGCGCGCGGAGCAGCCTCCGCACGCTGATGTCTATCTGTTCCTCGCTGATGAGGCCGGCCTTGACGGCCTCCGGCAGGCTCTTGTAGTTGCTGCCGCACTCCACGTCGGTGCCGCTCAGCACTGCCTTGGCCGAGGCCGAAGCCTCGTCGGGCGACACTCCGTGCCTGCCCTTGCGCCAGAAGTCGCCTATTGCGCCGCAGTCGCTGACCACCAGGCCGTCGAAGCCCCACTCCTCGCGCAGTATCTGATGGAGCAGGCGGGTGCTTCCGCAGCACGGCTCGCCCTCAAACCGCTGGTATGCGCACATCACCTCGGCCACATGAGCTTTCTGCACAAGGTCTTTGAATGCCGGCAGGTAAGTCTCGTGAAGGTCGCGTGGCGACAGATTGTCGATGTCGAAGTGGTGGCGGGTCTTCTCCGGGCCGCTGTGTACGGCGAAGTGCTTGGCGCAGGCCAGCAACTTGCGATACTTGTGACCCTCCGGCCCTTGCAGTCCGCGCACCACGGCCTGCCCCATCCGCGAGTTGAGGTAGGGGTCTTCACCGTATGATTCCTGCCCGCGTCCCCAGCGGGGGTCGCGGAATATGTTGATTGTGGGTGTCCAGAACGACAGTCCTTGGTATCTCCCCACGCTTCCGCGACGGCGCAGCGCGGTGTTCTTGGCGCGTGCCTCGTCGCTCACTGCTGTATAGACCTTTTCGAGAAGAATGTCGTCGAATGTCGCCGCCATGCCTATGCACGAGGGGAACGTGGTGGAGAAACCGTTGCGCCCCACGCCGTGCAGGGCTTCGCTCCACCAGTCGAACTGCGGTATTCCGAGCCGTTCGATGGCTGGCGAGCCATTCATCATCAGGCTCGTCTTTTCTTCGAGGGTGAGCCTTTGGAGCAAGTCCTCGGCGCGTTCCTCCGCACTTAGCGACGGGTCTTGATATGGGAGAGTCTGTGCCCACGAGCCGGCGGCGCAGCCGATGGCAATGGAGAGCACGAACGTTTTTCTGTTCATATAAGTTGATGTGCTATAAATTGTGTATTTACGGTTGTCGCGTGTGTTACGTTTTTCGCTTTTGCCTGTGTCGTTTTTGCAGGGTGTCATGTGCCGTGCAAGGCTCACCGCTTTGTGCCCACGGCCACCTTGCGGCCTCCTGTCACATAGATGCCAGCGGGAAGTGCGCCGAGGTTATCGGTGGTGCCCACGCACTGGCCTTGCAGCGTGTAGACGCGCTCACCGCCGAGGCGCGGGTTCATCGTGGCGTTTCGGATGCCGGTTGGCGTGCTTTTGTATGTGGTCTTCACCGTGGCGGCCTCTGTCGATATGGAGCCTGTTAGGCGGATGTCGGCCGAGCTTGCCCCGATGAGAATGTCGACAGTGCCCTCTTCCACGTCGAACGTGCTTGTCTGGTCGTTGAAGTAGGCCAGTGCGTCGTGGCGAAGCGTTATGCTAACGGTCTTGGTCTCGCCTGGGGCGAGTTCCACCCGGGCAAATCCTTTCAGCTCTTTCTGTGGCCTTTCGATGGCCGACTGTGCGTGGACATAGAGCTGCACGATTTCCGTTCCAGCCACGCTGCCCGTGTTTTTGATGTCGGCGGTGACGGTCAGGCTGTCGCCCGAGGCGAGGCGGTCTTGGCTTATGCCGAGGTTGGAGTAGTCAAACGTGGTGTAGCTGAGTCCGAAGCCGAACGGATAGAGCGGCGTATTGTCGTAATACATATAGGTGTAGTGGTTTGCGCGTATGTCATACTGGAGCATATCAGACGGCAGGTCGTTGATGGAAGCATACCATGTTGATGTTAGCTTGCCTCCAGGATTGTAGTCGCCGTAGAGCACATCGGCAATCGCCTTGCCTTGAGCCTGCCCTCCATACCAAGCCTCGACTATCGCGGGCACGTTGGCTTCGGCCCACGTTACGTCCATTGACGAGCACGTTTGCAGCAGTAGCACGACGTTGGGGTTGGCCGCCCACACCGCTTCGAGCAGTTCCTGTTGGTCGCCCGGGAGGGTGAGCGAGGTGCGGTCGTTGCCCTCGTCGGACACTTCGAGGTTTGTTCCGGCCACGAACACCACCACGTCAGCTTTCCGTGCCACGGCCACTGCGCCCTCGATGTCGGTTTCCGACGAGCCGGTGACGGCGCACCCCTTGTGGTAATAGACTGGGCCTTGCGTCTCCCACGGGTTGTCGTCGCCCTCGTTGTAGAAGCGTATCCAGTCCATGTTGGCGCAATAGCGGTCGCCTCCGCTAAAGGAGAGGTACACCTTGTGCGTGCCTTGGAACACCTGCGGATCTACATCGGCCGTGGTCGTGACGTAGCTTGCCCAGTCTCCTGTGACGGGCAGGGTGACGGTGGCCGCCGGCGTGCCTTCGATGGAGTCGAGATAGATGCTCACCGTGGTTGCATTTTCGTTCTCCGCGCCGGAGCATAACGCCACTTTTGAGCGTCCGTCGCCGAGGTACACGTTGTCAAAGGCAATCCAGTCGCCGGGATAGATGTATCCCACGTTGCCAGAGCTGCCGTTTGCTTCGATGGTGAGCCGCTTCGAGCCTGTGGCCACGTTGGCCTCCGTGAAGCTCTCGCACTCAATCGTTCCGTCGTTGACGGTGTATCCGAGCTTGGCGCAGATGCCGTCGAGCGGACTGGTCAGGTCTGTTGGCGAGCCGCTGTAGCCGCCGAGGCTGACGATGTTGGCAAGCGGGCCGATGACCGCCACGCTTTTCGTTGTGTCGAGCGGGAGGAACGAATCGTCGTTCTTCAGCAGCACGATGCACTCCTGCGCAGCACGGTAGGCGAGGTCGCGGTGAGCCTGACAGTCGAGCAGGGTGTCCGGGAGGCTGCGCCACGGCACCAGCGAGGCATCGTCGAACTCGCCCACCGAGAAGCGAGCCTCAAACACGCGGGTGAGCGCGGTGTCGAGGTCGGCCTCTGTCATGAGTCCGCTCTCGATGGCTTCCATGCAATATTCCTGGAACGTGCTGCCGCAGTTGAGGTCTTCCCCGTTGATCATCGAGACGGCAGATGCCTCTGCTGGCGTGGCAACATAGTTGTGGCCGCTGTAAACGTCGTCCACAGCACCGCAGTCGCTGGTGACGAATCCGTCGAAGCCCCATTCGCCCCGCAGGATGTCGATGAGCAGTTCGTGGCTTGCCCCGCACGGTATGCCGTTGAGGGCGTTGTATGCACTCATCACCGAACGCACGTTGGCCTCTTTCACTGCGGCCTCGAACGCCGGCAGATAGTATTCGCGCAGGTTTCGTTCGTCCATGTCGGAGGATGTCGTGTGGCGTCCTTTCTCATAGTTGTTGGCGGCGAAGTGCTTCGCCGTGGCCACGATCTTGAAGTATTTTTCGTGGTCGCCTTGCATACCTCGGATGTATTCCACGGCGAGGCGGCCGGTGAGATAGGGGTCTTCCCCGTAGTTTTCCTCGTCGCGTCCCCAGCGTGGGTCGCGGCTCATGTTTATCGTAGGACACCAGTATGTCAGTCCCTTGCTGTTAGTGTTGTTGTACACCCGTGCCTCGTCGGATGTGGCTTCGGCGCAGAGGTACACCAGTTCGGGATTCCACGTGGCCGACATTCCTTTCGACGAGGGGAACGACGTGGCCAGTCCGGAGCGTGCCACGCCGTGCAAGGCCTCATTCCAATAGTAGTAGCCCGACACGCCAAGTCGCGTGATGTCGAGCGTCTGGTGTCCCACTTGGTTGATTTTCTCCTCCAGCGTGAGCAGCGACACGAGGTTCTTTGCCCTTTCGTGGAAGCTCAACGAAGGGTCTTGGAAAGGGTAGGTGTAGGTCTGTGCGGCAACGGTCGAGGCCGTCAGTGCTGCCATTGCGGCTGCCGCCATTTTGATTTTATGGTTCATTGTATTTCGGGTTATGTGTGATGTCGAGGAACGGTTAGGCTTCGTGTAACCGTAATCCTATGTGATCACGTTCGCCGCCTTTCCATATTATTTTGATTTGACCAACTGCATTCCTTGTCATTGGCGCGTGCCGCAGTGGTCATGGTGGCCGCAAGCGACAGCGTTGGCAGGGTTGTGGGTTTCATCGCGGTTTTTAGTTTATGTTTGGTTGCAGCCTTTTATGTGTCAGTCCAGATTGTGCCTCCCTTTTGCAAAGATAGGGATTTGTTCCCGTTTTGGAGTATAAAATTTGGTGCAAAATGGTGTATAATTGAGCCGTGCCACCCGTTTGAGCCAATGTTTGGCCGTTTGTTCGCCGCATTTTTGGTCATTGTCTCTCCGATGCCAGAATCTTAACGACGCTTTAGCCGCGCCAGAAATACGGTTGCCTTTCGCATCGGTTACACACGATGGTTAAAGTTTTACTTTAAGTTTTAAGCCGCGATTTTGGGCGTTTTTTGAGAAAACAAAATACCTTGCCGCAAATACGCGATTCTGATACTGGTTTCGATAAACTGCTGATTATAAGGAATATAATCCTAAAAACGCCTTGTTTACCCAATGAAAAAGGCCTCCGCAGCCATGCAATTAGGCATTAATCGGCCTGCATTTAATGCCTCGTTGGCTTCCAATGGGGCATTCGTTGGCGTGCATTTAGGCATGAAAAGCGGAGAATTTTGTGCCAAAACGGACTGAAAAGTAAAATTTGTTGACTTCCAAGACGGAATAAAATGCAAATTACTGTAAAAACGATGCTACTCCAATCTCTATTTTGCAAAACCATAAAGTAAAATATTTTCAGTGCCACTTGCGACGTAACTTGCGTTTAACACATTGCCCATGTTGTGCCCTGTTTGGGCTTATCGCTACCGCGAATTAGATTTATTGTGCATTGAAAGACCATCCAGTCAGGGCAATCGCAGCGGCAAATAAAAGACAATCTCGGAAAAAGTTGGAAAAAACATTTGTGATTTCAAGTTGAAAAGAAACTTTTCACTATCTTTGATGACAGAACAACCTAACTAAAACAATTAAGAGAGCTAATTAAAACAAACATGAAACTATTAACAAGAACGATCGTATCGTTGCTCCCGGCCGTTGCGGCGGTTTCGCCGGCTTGGGCCACGATAGAGGGCAGCCTCGACCCGGAGTCGGTCGTGGCGGAGTGGAGCGACGCATCCGCTTACCCCAAAGTGATAGACATAAACTTCAGCGACGAGATGTGGCCTGGCAAGACTTGGCAGGGTGAGACGGGCGTGTCGTGTCCGGAGATGACAGCCGACGATCCCAATGGTTACGTCAACACTGTAATTGACGTGCCGGCCAACGGAGGCGACGAGGTTACCTATCCCATGCTGTTCCACAACTGCACTTTCGCCAACAAGACATCCTATGGCGGCCTCGCTGGAGCCACGGCGGCCTTCTGTCGCCAGTATTACCTCGGCCAGTCGGCTGCGGGAGCCGGCACCAGCTACCCCAACGACTGGACAGTCACGGGGCACACCACCTATCTTGAAGACAACATAAGCTACGGCAGCAGCGGAACTCCCGTGTATGGCGAAGCCGGCTTCGTGCAGATGTG
>CAZURD010000064.1:0-7082 GCA_964623445.1 uncultured Prevotella sp.
CCACCTTGCAAACCTGGCCGTTTCCGGTCAGCACGTAAACGCCGCTGCCGAGACCATGGTGTCGTCAATGCCCGAGGAAGATATTGTTAGATGAAATAAACCACGAACAGGTAAAATCAATATGCCTGCATATATTTCAAAATAGCATCAATAGTAACTTTGAATAATCTCCCAAAGTCATTTGACACGCTAATACGTTCATGCACCTCAAAACATTTTTGCCCAAGAACCCTGCGATAATATAGGTTATAATCTTCTCCAACAGCAGAAAATTCAAAGCATTCGCCTTTTTTCCCATTTTCAAGTGCAATTGATAAGTCTCGCAGATTTTTTAGCATGTCTGCTTTATTACCAAGCCATAATACAACAGGATCGAAATATTGGGAGTTGTTCTTCAGAACTACACAATAATAATAAACATCTTCTGTTAATACTCTTCTTAGAGCTACAGAACCTTGTGAAAAATATTTAACAGTTTCAATTTCTGCCGTTTTTTTGAGTTGGGCATAAGACACTGAATAACTTGAAGCAAGTATTAAAATTATCAAAGCAATCCTTAGGCAGATTAATTTTCCAACTTTTGTAAACATCATTGTGGCTTTTATATTGTTAAACTTATACGAATATTACTCACATATCTGTCAGCGTTTGCCCATTGTAGGCCACCGTGGCGGGGATTTCCACCACGCCGGTGTAGTCTTCATCGCTGGAGACAACACTACATGTGGTAGCATCAGAATTGATTGAATAGTAAATGCCATCGACCTCGAAATCGTAGGCGGCGGCATGGACTGCGAAAAGGAAAGCCACGAGAAGCAGCGGCAACCTTTTCTGACTTTTCGACAAACACGATGCAAGCGAATGCGAAGAATGCGCGGTTTCATTTTTCCCAGCGCGGCTTGCGTCACGCGATAAGTAATCATACATCATATAAAAGTCTTTTTATGAGGCGCAGCCCCTCCACCTCTTTTTATTAATGGGATGCACATGAGGCGTGGGACCGTATGCCACGTCCTAATGCGAAGGTGGTAGGAAAACCTCTTATAGACAGATGTGGGAATAACAGCCCCACGCATATGCGTGGAGACCATTACACCTTCTCTTGTCTATATGCTTTAAGTTTCCTACGCTTTTCGCATACAAGATGAAGACATAACGCCTCGATGTTGTTGCGGAAAGAGTTGCCTCAATCCGATGCAAAGGTAAGGAAATTTTGTGACAATCCCCTGCATTCCAAGGCTTTTTTTGCCTTGAGGTAAAATTAAAAAACAGTGAGGAGGAAACGTTTGAAAAGCCAATGCCAGTAAATCCCTACGTTAATGCAGACAAAGCGGCCGAGGCCGCGCAATGCACTGACACGCAACGGATTGCAACGGATGCCTTATTGAGTTCAAAACGGCATTAATTGCAGTGTAATAAGGCATCCGTTCTTGCCACGGGACACGGGCAGCACGGCCTTGTCGTATGCCGCTTAGAGAAGCACGCAGAATATATGGCAAATTTAAACCACAGAACCTCTAATATATCCTGCAAAGTTCAGCCGCGTTTGCCCTGCGGGGGACACAGACGGTTGTAGTCGGGTATGTCTTTAAGGAAATGGTAGCTGCGCGATGCGTAGTCCATCTTGCAGCAGATGTGTTCAAGTCCGTTGCTTGCGATGAGGTAGTCAACGTGCAGCAGTTGGTTGTAGGCCGACATTTGGTCGAACACGCGCTGCTGCAAAGCTATGGTCGGAGCTTTGTACTCTATAATCATGCGCGGCGAGAGCGATGCATCGTAGACAACGCTGTCGCACCTCAATCGCTTGCTACCAATCCGCAGTTCTACCTCGTTTGCGACGTATGCCTTGGGGTATCCCTTGTGCGATATGAGATAGTTCACGAAATGCTGGCGCACCCATTCCTCCGGCGTGAGAGCCACGTATTTGCGCCGGAGCGTGTCGAAAATTGCCATGTGCCCGTCTGTTGTGGTTACGATTGGCTCAAATGGCGGGAGGTTCAGTTTGTACATAATTATAGAGTCAGCCAACAAAGTCACGCAGTATGACATTGGATTTAATCATCACGCCGTCTTCAATATTTGCCAGCGCATGATTCTCGATTCAAGCATCATTGCTCAATTTGTCTTTATATTCATTCCAAATGCCACAATCCAAATGAGTTGGATGATATTTGTTTTGAATTTATGGCCAGGGAAAAGGAATGATTTGCGAATTGCACAAACGAAGAATTGCGGGTTGGACAAGCTCCAAACTCTTCCTCATGGTCTCCAGTATTGACAAGAAAGCCCGACGGTCGGCCAGAACATTCCATTGTCCTGTAAGGCAGCTGGTGTTGGCGACTTTCTTCCGGGAAACTGTCAAGACCGTTCTATCAAGTTGAGGTTCGGCGGGTATGGTGACGGCAGGAATGTTGCACGACTTTCGTTCATTCCGCCCATTCCATGAGTTCTCTATTGTTGTAACAGGGGGCGTTGCTGGAAATAATGCGCTGAACGGGCAGCGTCTGGATGCCCGTCCTTATCGCCGTTTTTTCCTCTTGAACAGATTTCCGTACTTAGTTATGAGCTTTTTGGCGAGCATGAACGTATCTATGGCAGTTATGCTATTGCTTATAATGCTCGTGACTAGTTCGCCTTTAGTGTTTGCCTTCTTGGGTGAGAAAAGGTTGTTCCACAGCGTTCCCACTTGCTCGCCTTTCTTGTCAAGCTCTGCGCGCAGGCTTTCCTTTTGCGCTTGAAGGTCGTCCAAGGTGTAGAATGTCTGGTTTGGTGATGTCATACTTGAGCGTTTGTGTTGTTGTCACTTGCCTAACAGGATGCCAGTGAGCAGTCTCACGAGCGGATTGATGATCAATGGCTTGCGCAATGCGTAGACAAAGCAGAGCAACAAGGTGAGAATCAAGGCCACGGCAGCGAAAGCCCAGCCCATGCCTATGTACGGCGAGAGCCAATGTACAACGGCGAAAGACAGGTAGAAGAAGATGCCAACAACGATGAAGAAGACAATGATGCCCAGTGACAATGCAGTGAGCAGGCGCACAAGCTTATCAGCTACATCGAGCTTCAGAAACTCTTTCCGAAGCCCGATGTAGTCTTTCAATGCTTCAATCAGCCGTGCCAGAGTGTCAACGTTTTTGTCTGTCGATAACATATCCATGCAAGTGCTGATTATGATTGTTGCCTGATGAGGCCGTCAAGCCTCGCTGGCAGCTTCCTCAACGTCGTCAACCAAGTCGCCGACTTCCTTGCGGCTCAACTTTATGTTATGCTTCTGGAGGAAATCGTCAACGGCATCGGTGATTTTGTCGCGTGTATCCTTACCCTTGTCCGGAGCAAGCAACAGACCCAAAACGCCCCCGGCGATAGTTCCACCGAGGAAAGCGCAGATATAACCTAAACTTTTCATAGCTCAAATGTGTTTGTGATTAAACAAGTAAAATCTATGCAAATATAGTGCTTTTCCATTGATGCCAAACAATTGCGGCTGCCATTTTTTGTTAAAACCACCCCTTTTTAACCATTTAACAATCTTTATGTAGCCCTTTGGCTACGGTTTTGTGGGGAATTATTAATTTCGCATTGATTTTGCGTCAAGCGTAGTTTTGTAGTTTAACATTATAAATATTGTAGAAGATGAAAAAGTACATGGTGTTGTGTGCAGGAGTGTGTCTTGCATTGTCTTTTGTCGGCTGTAAGTCGAGTGAGAGTGCTTATAAGAAAGCATACGAGAAGGCCAAGGCTCAAGACGTAGCGCCGCAGACCAACACCGATACCACGCCTGCAGAGGTGAACGTGGTCACCCCGCTTGTGGAGAAACCGGTTTCGGAGACGGTCGTTGTGGACAATGTTGACAATGTGCAGGTCATCGAGCAGCAAGTGTCCCTCGTCGACGGCTCTGGCCTTAAGGCTTACAGCGTGGTGGTTGGCTCGTTCTCGCTCAAGGCGAACGCAGACGACTTGCAGCGGAAGCTCAAGGCCGCCGGGAACGATGCCCAGGTTGTGAGATACGAAGCCGGAAACATGTACAGGGTGGTGGTCGCCACGTTCGACAGCAAGGTTGACGCCACGGCCTGCCGCAACCAGTTCCGCGCGCAATATCCTGACGCTTGGCTGCTTTACACCGCACGTTGAGCCAGTGGCGCGCATCCTATCAATAGACTATGGTGCCAAGCGCACAGGGCTGGCCGTGACCGATGTGCTTCAGATCGTGCCGGGAGGGCTGGCCACTGTGCCTACGCACGAACTTTTTGACTATCTCCGTAGCTATGTCGCGAGGGAGCCGGTGGAGCGCATTGTCATAGGCGAGCCACGGCGACCGGACGGCAGGCCGAGCGAGAACATGGAGCGTGTGCGCCAGTTCGTGAATCGCTGGCGCAACGCCATGCCATCCATTCCAATCGAGTTCTTCGACGAACGGTTCACGTCAGTGCTCGCCCACAGGGCCATGCTGGAGGGTGGGCTTGGCAAAATGGCACGGCGCAACAAAGAGCTTGTCGACGAGATAAGTGCAACGATAATTCTTCAGGGATACATGGCCGCACGGCGGCGATAGCCGAGAGGGCTTCAGCCCGGAGCGGCAAAATCATAGAGAAACGATGATTCTTCCGATTTATGTTTATGGCCAGCCTGTGCTTAGGCAGGTGGCAGATGATGTCGACCCGGCCATGGGCGGCCTCAAGGAGTTGGTTCAGGATATGTACGAGACGCTTGCCGCTTCCGACGGCATTGGATTGGCTGCCCCACAGATAGGCAAGCCAATGCGCGTCGTGGTCATCGACCTTGATGTCATATCCGATTCGCTGCCTGAATACAAGGGATTCAAGCGGGCTTACGTCAATCCGCACATATTGGAGTACGACGATTCCAGCATGGATTCGATGGAGGAGGGTTGCCTTAGCCTGCCCGGCATCCACGAGAACGTCACTCGCCCGACGCGCATCCGCGTGGGATACGTCGACGAACAGGGCGAGGCGCATGATGAGTGGATCGACGGCTACCTCGCTCGCGTCATGCAGCATGAGTTCGACCATCTCGATGGCAAAATGTTCGTCGACCGCATTTCGCCATTGCGCAAGCAGTTGATAAGGAACAAGCTGAGATCGCTTTTGCAAGGGCGATACAGCTGCGACTACAAGACAAAGGCTTCCACTCGACGCAAGTAAACCCCACCGCCCGATGTTCCGGAAGATGGCTTTGCTCGCCTTGCACCTCCTTATGTCGGTGGTGGCAATGGCGCAGTTCAATACTGACAGGCTCGTGACAATAGGGCGCAGTGCGCTTTATTACGAGGACTATGTGCTTTCGATACAGTATTTCAACCAAGCCATCAACGCAAAGCCCTATCTTTACGAGCCGTGGTTCTATCGGGCCGTGGCGAAATACTACCTCGACGATTTCGTCGGGGCGGAGAACGATTGCTCCGAGGCAATCAATCGCAATCCATACGTGGTGAACAGCTACGAGCTTCGCGGCATAGTGCGAATAAGGCTCGGAAAATACAAGGGAGCCATCGACGACTATACGCGGGCACTTCGCTATGACCCTGAGAACCGGGGGCTGTGGCACAACCGCGTGCTTTGCCGCATACACGACAAGGAATATGATGCCGCGCTTTGCGAACTCGACACGATGAATGCGCGGTGGAGCCAGTATGCGCCTGCATTCTCGATGCGGGGAGAAGTGCTCCTCATGCAGAACGACACAGCCAAGGCCATCGCGGCTTTCGACAAGAGCCTCGAAATCGACCCGTATGACGGCACTACGTGGGCGGAACGCTCCTTGATCAGCCTTGCGCAGGGCGAGTGGGAAGAGGCGGAGCAATTCCTCGACAAGGCCATCCACCTCCTGCCGCGCCATGCCGGGAACTACATAAACAGGGCTTTGGCACGGATCAACAGGAACAATCTGCGCGGAGCAATGGCCGACTACGACACAGCCCTTGACTTGGAGCCGAACAATTTCCTCGGCCACTACAACCGTGGCTTGCTCCGTGCGCAGGTGGGCGACGACAACAGGGCAATCACCGACTTTGATTTTGTGCTCTCGCTTGAGCCTGACAACTATCTGGCTCTGTTCAACCGTGGGCTGCTGCTCGAAAAGACGGGCGACCTGCGGGGGGCTATCCGCGATTACACGCAGGTCATTGACGAGTTCCCCAACTTCTGGACAGGCTTGCAACACCGTGCCGAATGCTACCGCCGCCTTGGCATGACGAAGCAGGCCGAGGCCGACGAGTTTCACGTTTACAAGGCGCAGCTCTACAAGAGCCTATACGGAGTGCAGCCACGCCTCGACAAGAGCAAGCTGAGGAAGAAGAGCGACGAGGACATGGATAAATACAACCAGCTTGTCGTTGCCGACGACAATGAGGTGGAGCGCAAGTATGAAAGCGAGTACAGGGGACGTGTGCAAGACAACAAAGTGGAAGAAGTGTTCATGCCGATGTTTGGCCTGTCGTTCACTCCGCACAGCAGCGACGTGATGCTCTATGTGCCCTACGATGTCGATGTGGAGCAGTTCAACAGCCGGTCGGGTGTCAATCACGCCTTGTTCGTGAATTGCAGCTCCGTGGCACTCGACGAATCGCAGACCCAAGGATATTTCGCGCTCATCGACTCGCTTTCCAATGTGCTTGCCGTGCCTGCTGGTCAGCAGCAGGCCACGAGCCTGTTCCTCTTGCGGGCGGTGGCCTATTCTTCCACGCAAAACTTCGATGCGGCCGTCGAGGACTTGTCGACGATAATCGTTTCAGACAGTTTGTCTGCGCTTGCGCATTGGCAACGCGCGGTGTGTCAGGCAAAAATCAACGAGTTCAATGCCTCCCTCGGCACCGACGTGGCCATGAAGCAGGCCAACGTCCTTGCTGACTTGGAGCAGGCCATAAGCCTGAAGCCCGGCTGTGCCTACCTTATCTACAACCGTGGCAACGTCTACGCTGCCCGGAACGACTACAGTAAGGCAGTGGCAGAATATACAGCGGCATTGGAGATAGACCCCAACATTGCCGAGGCGTACTACAACCGTGGCCTTGCAAGGCTTCTCATGGAGCAGACGGCAGAGGGCGTGGCCGACCTCAGCAAGGC
>CAZURD010000064.1:7182-13467 GCA_964623445.1 uncultured Prevotella sp.
TTGCAAGGCTTCTCATGGAGCAGACGGCAGAGGGCGTGGCCGACCTCAGCAAGGCTGGCGAGCTTGGCATCTATCAGGCATACAGCCTCATCAAGAAGCACATGGCGAAATAGTCTGGGTGGCGCGTGGCTGGCTTCGACCTTTTTTGCCAGCAGGTGAGTGAAAACAACGCCACGCACACCATTCAACAAAAGATACGGCTTTTTAGCTGCGGCAGTGGTGTTTGCCGCAGTCTTGGGCGTTGGCAAGGCCGTCTTGCCTTGCTGTCATTCCTCAATGTGGGAAAGAGAGTGGGCTATTGAGTGGAAGAAACTTGTCGTGGCTTCCGTCGGCCAACAGGAGAAGAAGCGGGTGAGGTGGCGCAGTTGCCATGTCATTGCGCCCGAATTGTTCGTGCGGACGAATATGTTGTTGCCTTGGGTGAAGTGCCATTCCTCCGTATGATTGGGCGTGAGCATGAACAAGTCGCGCGTCACTAAGTCGGTTTCCTTGCGTTCCTTGGCATCCATGAATGGCACTTCGTCTTCGGTGAACCCGAGCAAGTCCACTAATAGTGCCCCTTCGAGCTGGGCCATGTGCTTCAGCCGCAGTTGGGCAATCCATTTCTGGAGCTTCAGGAAGTCAACCTTGTCGCCTTGTTTTCGCAGCAACATACCGAGGTCTACAAGCTGTTTCAGCCTTATTCCGTCGTTCATCGTGTAGCGTGCCAGGCGCGCCATTGCCACGAGCAGGTTGAGGGTGGGTGTGAGGGTCTCCACCTTTGTGCCGCATATCGTGGCATAAACGGAGTCGCAGCAGCTCATTTCTCCCGTTATGATGCCTTGCAGCCTGCGGTTGAGCAGTGCGTTTGTGAGGCGCATGGCCTGTCGGCAGTGCTCCACTTTCATGCCCTTCCACCTGTATTTCAGTATTCCAGCCGCCCTCTCCTCGGCCTTGCTGACGTTGGCTTTCGCCCATTTGTCGGCCTTTTCGGCCTGTGGGGTGTATGCGAAGAATATGTCGATGTCGCCGCATGTGCGGTGCGCCGGGTTGTCGTAGAGTGCCGCAATGCCTTGTCCGCGCAGCAGGATGGGGCGCATTTGCTCGCGGTTCATCCTGTCGAACAGTTCCGCCACGCAGGCATCGGCCGTTTGGCTGGCGCGTTCTATCTTGCCCACGTTTGCAGCCCAGCGTTCTTTCTGGCTGTCGGGCAGTTGCAGGAAGAAGTCTTTTTCGTGGCGTTTAATGCCGTCGTAGACCAAAGCCACTACCCCGTGCATGAGGGCAAGGTTGTGCAGCTTGCCCCATTTCCAGGGTGACATCGGCTCAACGGCATCGCCATCTGCCCCGAAAGCACCGCTGGTGAGCAGGCGGAAGAAGTTGCGTTCGGTCACGTTCATCGTTCAGGAGTACTTTCGTGGGTATCGCAGGCATATCGCCACGATGGTAGTAATTCCGATGAGTACGGGGTAATAGAGGTGCGGCAGTATGCTGACCGGGCTTATTGCGGCCAGTCCCGCTCCCATGAGCACCTGTGCGCCGTAGGGTATTAAGCCTTGTATGGCGCACGACATGGTGTCGAGTATGCTTGCGCTCTTGCGGTTGTCCACCCCGAACTTGTCGCCTATGCGCTTCGCGATGCCTCCCACGGTGATTATGGCCACGGTGTTGTTTGCCGTACACACGTTGACCATTGCCACGAGGGCGGCTATCGAAAGCTCCGCCCCGCGTTTCGTGCTGACGTGGCGCGTGAGGGCGTTTATCACGGCATCAATGCCTCCGCGTTCCTTTATCAGCTCGAGCATTCCGCCTGCGAGCATCGTGATTATTATCAGTTCGCCCATTGAGGTGATGCCGTCGCCCATTGCCTGAAACCATGCGAACACGCCGAAAGAGCCATCCGCCACGCCGATGATGCCTGTGAGGGCTATGCCGAGCGTGAGCACGGCCATGACGTTCATGCCCATCACGGCCGTTATCAGCACAGCAGCGTAGGGCAGCACCTTGGCAATCTCAACGCCGGGCACGTCTGTCGGCACGTCGATGCCCTGCCCCGCGAAGACGTAGGCAATGAGGGCTATGGCCGCTGCGGGCAGCGTTATGAGCGAGTTCACGCGGAACTTGTCGCTCATGCGGCATCCTTGTGTCGACGTTGCGGCCACAGTGGTGTCGGATATGAACGACAGGTTGTCGCCGAAGAAAGAGCCGCCCACCACTATCGCCACGAGCATAGGCACGTCGGCACCTGTGTTTCGGGCAATGCCGGCGGCTATTGGGGCGAGTGCCACGATTGTGCCCACGCTTGTGCCGATGGCCAGTGATATGATGCAGGAGGCGAGGAACAGTCCGGCGAGCAACATGCCGTCGGGCATTGCGTGCAGCGTCAGGTTGACGGTGGCATCGACGCAGCCCATTGCCTGCGCGCTGCCGGCGAACGCTCCCGCAAGCACGAATATCCAGATCATCAGCATCATGTCGGACGTTGCAGCCCCACGGCTGAACGTGTCAATGCGGTGCCGCAGGGGAACGCCTCCCCCTGCGGCCACCGCATATATCGACGAAACCATGAACGCCACGGTGATGGGCACTTTGTAGAAGTCTTTCGCCACAATTGACGTGACCAAATAGAGTGCCACAAACACCAGGAGCGGACTCAAGGCCATGATGCCTTTCCTGTCCATCAGAGCGTCACGCCGTTCTTGAATATGGCTATTTCGCTGTAACCGTTGGCCTCGTTGTGTGCCTGTTCGCCGCTTGCCACGGCGAGGATCTTGTCGACGAACTCGCGCGTCAGCTCGTCCATCGACTTTCCTTCGATGAGTTGTCCGGCGTTGAAGTCAATCCAGTTGGGCTTGCGTGCGGCGAGGGTGGGGTTTGTCGCAATCTTCATCGTGGGCACGAACGTGCCGAAAGGCGTGCCGCGTCCGGTGGTGAAGAGCACGAGTTGGCATCCTGCCGATGCCAGTGCGGTGGCGGCCACGAGGTCGTTACCCGGTGCGGAGAGCAGGTTCAGGCCGTTTGCCGAGAGGCGGTCGCCGTATTCGAGCACGCCGCTGACGGGTGCGCGGCCACATTTCTGTGTGCATCCGAGAGCCTTGTCTTCGAGCGTAGATATGCCGCCGGCCTTATTGCCGGGCGACGGGTTTTCGCCCACGGGTTCGCCGTGGCTCAGGAAATACTCCTTGAAGTTGTTCACCATGCTCACCGTCTTGTCGAACAGCTCGCGGCTTTCGCAGCGGTTCATCAGTATGGTTTCGGCCCCGAACATCTCCGGCACTTCCGTGAGTATGGTCGTTCCGCCCTGCGCCACGAGCCAGTCGGAGAACATTCCCACGAGCGGGTTGGCCGTGATGCCGCTGAATCCGTCGCTGCCGCCGCACTTCAGGCCCACGCGCAGCTTGCTCACGGACACGTCCTGCCGGCTGTCCGCGCTCGCCTTGGCATACAGCTCGCGCAGGATTTCCATGCCCGCAGCCAGTTCGTTGCCTTCCACATTCTGTGCCACGAGGAACTTGATGCGCTCGTGGTCGTAGTCGCCCAGCATCTGTTCAAAGAGGTCGGGCTGGTTGTTCTCGCATCCAAGTCCGAGCACGAGCACGCCGCCCGCATTCGGATGGAGCGCAATGTCGCGCAGAATCTTGCGCGTGTTCTCGTGGTCTCCGCTTAGTTGCGAGCATCCGTAGTTGTGGTGCCAGGCATGTATGGCGTCGATCCCCTTGCAGCCTGTCTCCTCGCGGAGCATGGATGCCAGCCGCTCGGCTATGCCGTTGACGCAGCCCACCGTTGGCACGATCCATATTTCGTTGCGCACGCCCACCTCGCCGTTTTTCCTGACGTAGCCACGGAAGGTGCGTTTCTCGTCCTCGATGGAGAGGCGCTCGTTCACGGGTGAGTAGGTGTATTCGAGCGTTCCGGCAAGGTTAGTCTTCAGGGTGTTCTCGTTCACCCAGTCGCCGGCTTTCAGGTCTTGCCTTGCGTGGCCTATTGGGTAGCCGTACTTGATGATGTCCGTGCCCTTGGCGGCATCTTCCAGCAGCACCTTGTGGCCTGCCGGCGTGTCTTGGTTGACGGTGACTGTGCGCCCGTCAATCTCTATTGTTTCTCCTTTGGCTATTGGTCTGAGGCACACCACCACAGAGTCGGCTGGATTGATTTTGATGAAAGACTGTTCCATTTTGAGTGATTTGGTTAGCTTTGTTATAGGCTTCCTTCGGAATGCTTTATGTTGTTCAGAGTTGAGCGCGCCGGTAGAAGTCCACGTTTTCCTTTGTTAGGATTTCTATCGGCATATAGTTCACGGGGTTGATTTTCTTTTTCAGCACGATGGCATCGAAGAGAGTCTCCACGCAGGCATATCCCTGCATGTATCCGTGTTGCGCTATGAGGAACGAGATGGAGCCTTGCCGCAGGCACTCCGCGTTCTTGTTCACCATGTCGTATCCCATTATCTGCACGTTGCGTCGGTTGCTCCTGAGCAGGAACTCGCCCACGATGTGAGCCTTGGAGTTGAACGTTATGCAGTGGTGTATGTCCGTATTGTTGTCGAAGAAGTCTTTGAGAATCTTGTCGTATTCGTCGCGTCCGCTGTCGAGCGGCAGATCCACCTCCACTATTCCGACCTCGGGGAAGTGGTCGTGCATGTAGTGTCTGAATCCCATTTCGCGGTTTTCCTGCTGCTTGCTGGCCACGTTCCCGTCGTTGGTCTGCTTCATCAGCATGATGCGCTTCTCCTTGCTGGCTGTGAGCATGAGCATTTTTCCGGCGAAGTAGCCGCTGCAAAAGGAGTCCTGGCCGTAGAACGACAGTGGCTTGAGGTCGGGCATGTAGGAGTCGAGCAGTATGAACGGTATGCCGCGCTCGTGCAGCGTATCGGTGAAATTCCTTGTGATGTCGAGCCTTGACGGCACCACAATTATCCCGTCGGGCTGTAGCTTGAGGCACTCCTCGGTCACTTTTGTGAACGTGTCGAGGTTGAACCGCTTGTAGTACATTATTTTCACGTTGACGTTGAAGTCGCGGCGGTGCTCCTTTGCGCTCATTGCGCCTTTCTCGATTTCGTCCCAGTAGGCTTCTGCATCGTGCTTGGGGATGATGCAGCAGAAGTTGTATTTCTTGTTGTAAGCCAGCGCGCTGGCATACATGTTTGGGCGGTAGTCCATCTCTTTCAGAGCATTTTCCACCTTTTCCCTCGCGTCTTTCGATACGTTAGGCCTGTTGTGAAGCACTCGGTCTACCGTGCCCACTGACACTCCCGATAGCTTTGCGATGTCTTTTATTCTTGTTTTCTCGGGAACCATGTTCTCGTCTTGTTCATTGTTGTCGCTCCATTGCTCGTGGAGGACTGCTCGCATTCTGTTTCCTTGGCTGGTTTATCCTAATGCAAAGATAGTGAAAGATGAGCGCAATGAGAAAGGAAAAGCTGACTTTTTCATTTTCCATTGGCGAACCGAATCATTGTCTTAGCATTGGCAAAGGTAAGAATAATATTGAACTTGCGCACGGTGGCAAACCGAAATTTTGACAAAACGCAAATGTTTAAGTGCGTTTTCGCCGTTCTGTCCGATGGAAAGGGCGTGGTGGGGCGCGTTTGTTGCGGCCTGCGGCGGACTTGCCTCCTTGTGTAGCAGTGTGGCGTGGGCGGTTGCCGGATGCTCCGTGCCCCTTTGTCGGCAGTTCCTTGTCCATGCAAAATTAACACAATGAGGATTTGTTAACATTCGCGAAAGTAAAAAATAAGGACGGAATCAGCCTCGCTTTTCCATCCTGTGCCGCTCGTGGGCGCAAATAAGCCAATTTGGAAGCTGTTTTGTTAAGTTGCAGATAAAGAGGAGGATAAGTCGGATTTGGCTTATAATGCTGGTGATAAAACGCCCCATCACAATCCAACGCGGCATTTAATGCCGCGTTGTCCTCCGTTTCGGCACAGAAAATCGCCCGTTAGGGCATTAAACGCAGCGTGAAACTATGCTTTTGTGACTTTCACGGGGCTTTTTCCGCTCCCAGACGGGGCTTTTCCGACCCGTCTGCCGCGTAGTTTGAGGTTTGCGGCTGGCCACGTTTTGGGGCATCGCGTCAGTAAGTTACGTTTGTCGAACCCGTGTCTCGGCTGCGGGGTTTAACCCAAATCGGTCATTAGACCGTTATTACGCCGGGGAGAGCATTTAGGCAAACTCTTCGCCTGCTTCCGCGCTCCTGCCGGCATCTTGTCTCCCGTCTCGCCTCGGCGTAGCCCGCTACGCTTTCGGCGAGGCCGGAAGCCAATTTGCACGGCATGACCGCAGAATCAGTCTGAAGCCTAATGACAGA
>CAZURD010000065.1:0-12654 GCA_964623445.1 uncultured Prevotella sp.
TCGCCTCGCCCGACAGGCGGCGACGGATGGTGGCCGAGGGACGGCAATACGCGCAACGCTTCGCCGACGATCGCCTCGCGGCGGACATGATGGCGGTGTACAGGAAGTGCCTTTGAGTATGGATTTGCAAGGATGCCGTGGGCATATCGAGACGCAAATCCCGAAAGGATGCACTCTCGACGCGGAACATTGACATTCCTGGAAAGCAAAATAAAAAGTCGTGCCAGTGCTCCACACGGAGCTTGGCACGACTTTTTTGGATGCTGCTAATAGAATATGTGGCTTTCCGGAGCGGCTGTCTTATCTTTTATGCAGCCTCATGTTTCCGAAGAAAACCTTTCCCGACTTTCCGGCTCCACTCACTTCAATCCTGCCTTCAGGCCGCGTATCACGGCGGAGGTGAAGCCGGCGTGTTCCATCTCGTTAAGCCCCTTGATGGTCACGCCGCCGGGGGTGGTCACATTGTCGATGAGCTTTTCGGGGTGGTCGCGGTTGGCTGCAATCAGCGTTACAGCTCCGCGCACGGTCTGCACCACGGTGCGTACAGCGTCATAAGGGCGGAAGCCAAGCTCCACACCGCCCTCGGAGGCAGCGCGGATGTAGCGCAGGGCGTAGGCGATGCCACAGGAGGCGAGCGTCGTGGCGGCAGGCAGCAAGCGTTCCTCGGTGATGATGGCCACGCCCATAGATTTGAACAGGTCGAGCAACTGTTGCGTGGCTTCGCTGTTTGCCGCCACGGGCACGATGAAGCTCATGGAGCAAAGCTCGGATATGGCGAGGTTGGGGATGGCCAGAAACATCAGCGGCGAGCCGCTGTAAGCCTCGTCGACACACTGTCTCAGCTGCTGCCCAGTGACCCCGGCGGCTACCACCACGAGCCACTGGCCGTCGCGCAGGGCGGAGCGTATCTCCTTGATCACCGTCGGCACGAGCCACGGTTTCACCACGATGAACACCACGTCAGCACCCTTTGCGGCTGCGCTGTTGTTGCTTGTGGTATTGGCTCCGGCCTCGGCGAAAGGCTTCAGTTGGGCGGATGAGGGGTCGGAAACGGTCAGGTCTGCCGCTGCCACGCGCCCACTCTTCAGCAGGCCTGTGGCAAGGGCGCCGCCCATTGCGCCCACTCCAATTACGGTTGCTTTCATGTCGTATGTTCTTTAGGGATTGCTATGAATGTGCCTGTCGCCGCAAAGGGCTTGTGATGGAACGCTGTGCGGCCTCAGTCGAGGCACTTCTTGAAACGCACGATGAACTCGTCGGCCATCTCTCGCGTGAAGCAGAGAGGCGGGAGCAGGCGCAGGGTGCTCGTGCCGGAGCAGCCGGTGAACACGTGCTGCTCGTAAACGAGGCGGTTGCGCACCTCCTTGTAGGGCCTGTCGAGGTCGATGCCAATCATCAGTCCGCGTCCGCGCACGTCGGTGATGACGCGGCATTCGGCCTGAAGCTCACGCAGGCGAGCCATGAGGTAGTCGCCCGTCTGGCAGGCGTTGTCCACGAGCCGCTCGCTCTCCATCACATCGAGCACGGCCAGGGCGGCGGTGCAGGCGAGGTGGTTGCCGCCGAAGGTGGTGCCGAGCTGCCCGTAGACAGGCTCGAAGCGCGGCGAGATGAGCACCGCACCCATCGGGAATCCGTTGCCGATGCCCTTGGCAACGGATATTAAGTCGGGGCGTATGCCGAGCCACTGGTGGGCGAAGAAGCGTCCCGTGCGGCCATACCCGCACTGAATCTCGTCGCAGATGAGCACCGTGCCATGCTCGCGGCAGGCCTCAGCCAGCCCTTGGGCGAACTCCGCCGTGGCGAGCCTTATGCCTCCCACGCCCTGAATGCACTCAAGAATGCAGGCGCATACGTCGCCCTTCGCCAGTTCGGCGCGCCATGCGTCGAGGTCGTTGAGCGGCAGGTAGGTCACGTGTCCGTTGGCGTTGATGGGCGAGATGATCTTCGGGTTGTCGGTGGCCTCTACGGCGAGCGACGTGCGTCCGTGGAACGCTTTCTTGGCGGCGAGCACCCGTGTGCGTCCCGTGGCGAACGAAGCGAGCTTGAGGCAGTTCTCGTTGGCCTCCGCCCCGCTGTTGATGAGGAACAGGGAATAGTCGTCGTAGTCGCAGGCCTTGCCCAGACGCTCGGCCAGCCGGACTTGCAACGGATTCTCAACGGAGTTGCTGTAGAACGGCAGGCGAGCCACCTGCTCCTGCATCATCTGCACGTAGTGCGGGTGGCAGTGGCCGATGGACACCACGGCGTGGCCTCCGTAGAGGTCGAGGTACTCCTGCCCCTTGTCGTCCCAGACGGTGCATCCGAGGCCACGTTCTATCGCGATGTCGAACAGAGAATATACTTTGAATGGGGACATTGCTTTGGTTGTGTTTTCGTTTGAGGTGTGATTGTGCGCTGAAGCAGGCGTGGCGGACTTGCCGCGAGCGTCGCTTTCAGAATGCAGACGCCTTCAGCCGCAGTCCCGCGCGCTCGTCGATGCCGAACATTATATTCATGTTCTGCACCGCCTGGCCGACCGCTCCCTTCAGAAGGTTGTCTATTGCGGACGTGATGAGCAGGCGGTCGCCATGCTTGTCGCAGTGGACGACGGCCTTGTTTGTGTTCACCGCCTGCTTCAAGTCGATGGGACTGTCGGAGTAGTGGGTGAAAGGCTCGCCGTCATAGCACCGCTTGTATTGCTCAACGATGCTTTCGAGCGGCTCGTCGGTGCGCACCACCATCGTGGCAAAGATGCCCCGCGCGAAGTCGCCCCGGTAGGGAATGAAGTCGATCTGCCCCACGACTGTGCCCTGCGCCTGCTCCAGACTTTGGCGAATCTCGCCGAGGTGCTGGTGCGTGAAAGCCTTGTAGATGCTCATGTTGCCCATGCGCCACGAGAAGTGCGTCGTCGCCCCGGGCTTCTGCCCGGCTCCCGTTGAGCCTGTTATGGCGTTCACGGCCACGTCGCCCGTGAGCAGTCCCATCCTCGCGGCGGGCAGCAAGCCGAGCTGTATGCACGTGGCGAAGCAGCCCGGGTTGGCCACGTGGGCGGCATTGGCTATGCGTTCGCGGTTGAGTTCGGGCAGTCCGTAAACGAAGTCGTTGCCCTCCCGCGCAAGGCGGAAGTCCTGTGCGAGGTCTATCACGCGCAGTCCCGCCGGCAGTCTGTGCCCGGCAAGGAACTCTTCGCTCTTGCCGTGGCCGTAGCAGAGGAACACAACGTCGGCCTCTTCGAGCGGAAGCTCGGCCGTGAAGCGCAGCTGTGTGTCGCCCAGCAGGCCCTCGTGTACGTCGGTCACGGCCTTGCCGGCGTTGCTTTCGCTGTTCGCAAAGACCACCTCGGCCTCCGGGTGGTTGACCAGCAGCCGCAGCAGCTCGCCCCCGGTGTAGCCTGCCGCGCCAAGTATTCCTACCTTAATCATATCTTGTTCTTGCTTGGCATTATCCAATAGAGGATGGGATAGAGCAGTATTCCGCAAAACGCCGTGAACACGGTGAGCAGCGCATAGGCTATGCGTATTATCGTAGGGTCAGCCCCGATGTACTCCGCCAGACCGCCGCACACCCCTCCTATCATCCTGTTGTCGGAGAGCGTCAGTCGCTTGCCGTTGTCCATCGCTCAGCGTTTTTCGTCGGGATGTATTCCGTAGTAGACACGTAACGGCGTGCTCAGCAGCTTGATGAAGCCCTTGGCCTCGTCGGCTGTCCACCCGCTCTGCGTCTCGCCATACTCCCCGAGCTTCGAGCGCGTGAGGTCGTCGGGCGAGTCCACGCCCACGGTGTCGAACCCGAGCGGGCGCAGGCGGAGCGTCGCCGTGCCGTTGACGTGGCGTTGCGAGGAGGTAAGCATGGCCTCAATGTCGGCCATGACAGGCTCAAGGAACTGGCTTTCGTGCAGGAACATGCCGTACCACGTGGCCACTTGGTCCTTCCAGTATTGCTGCCACTTGCTCAGCGTCGACTTCTCCAGCAGGCGGTGAGCCTCGATTATGAGCTTGGGGGCGGCGGCCTCAAAGCCCACGCGACCCTTGATGCCGATTATCGTGTCGCCAACGTTGCAGTCGCGGCCTATTGCATAGGCTGCACCAATCTCCTCAATCTTCTGTATTGCGGCCACGCGGTCATCGAAATGCTGCCCGTTCACGGCCACTATCTCGCCCTTCTCGAAAGTGATGGCGAGCGTCTCCTCACCCGTGCGGGTGACGTGTTTGAGGTAGGCCTCCTCCGGAAGTCCCTGCGTCGGGTCGAGCAGTTCGCCCCCGCAGATGCTCGTTCCCCAGATGCCCACGTTGTAGGAATACTTCAGTTTGGCGAAGTCGGCGAAGAATCCGTGCGCGTTGAGGTAGTCCACCTCCTCCTTGCGAGTGAGCTTCTGGTCGCGCGTGAGCGTGATTATCTCCACTCCCGGTGCCATGACGAGGAACGTCATGTCGAACCTTATCTGGTCGTTGCCCGCGCCGGTTGAGCCGTGGGCTATGGCATCGGCACCTATCTCGTTGGCGTAGCGCGCTATGGCCAGGGCCTGGAATATGCGTTCCGAGCTTACGGATATGGGGTAGCAGTTGTTTCGCAGCACGTTGCCGAATATCATGTACTTCAGCGAACGCTCGTAGTATTCGTGCGTGACATCGAGCGTTACGTAGCTCACTGCGCCGAGCTTCATCGCGTTCTCCTCGTTGCGCCTGAGCTGTTCGGGGCTGAATCCGCCCGTGTTGGCGCAGGCGGCGTAGACATCGTAGCCGTCGTTGGCCAGCTTCATCACTGTGTAGGATGTGTCAAGGCCTCCCGAGAAGGCCACCACCACTTTTTTCTTTGCCATCTTGTTGTGTATGATAAGGTTTTCCCCTCGGCCGGCCGTCATGCCGCCAAGGGCTTGGTTTCGTTCTGGGTGTATGCCTCTACGACCTGATTCGTGCGCCGTTCACTCCGCCGTTTCCTCACGCCTGACGCGGTTCACCACCTCCTCGGGCAGCTCCACAGGCAGCTCCACAGGCAGCTTCTCGCTTTCGTGCATGGCGGGATCGTAGAGCATTCCCGTGCAGATGCAGTACCGCCGCCCCGTGCGCTTGAGCACGTCCACGTTGCAGCAGCCCTCGCATCCCCGCCAGAAAGCCTCGTCGTCGGTCAGGTCGGCGAACGTCACGGGCAGGTAGCCGAGGTGCGTGTTCATCTTCATCACGGCCGAGCCGCTCGTGAGGCTGAATATCTTGGCCTTTGGCCAGCGTGTGCGCGCGAGCGTGAACGTGAGGTCTTTTATTCTCTTGGCCACGCCAATGTTGCGGTATTCGGGCGCGACGATAAGTCCAGACGTGGTGACATACTGCTTGTTGCCCCACGTCTCGATGTAGCTGAAGCCTGCGAAGCGGTCGCCGTCGAGTGCTATTACGGTCTTGCCCTCGTTCATCTTCGTGGCGATGTATTGGTGGGTGCGCTTGGCAATGCCCGTTCCCCTCACCTTGGCAGCCTCTGCCATTGTCTCAAGGATGGTGTCCACGTAGCGTTCGTGGCTTGCATCGGCCACCATCACCTTAATCTCTTCCTTTTCCCCTTCTTCCATTTCCTTAGTTGGTTGGATTTGTGCGTGCTTCATTTCAGGTCTGGCACCACGGTGCTCAGCGCGGCCACCACGTCCTTCTCGGCCACGCCCTCGCGCACCACTATTATTATAGTGTCGTCGCCGGCGATTGTCCCGAGGATGCAGGGCAGGTCGCTGTTGTCTATGTTGTAGGCTATGCTGCTGGCGTATCCCGGCCTCGTCTTTATCACGCCGATGTTGTTTGAGAAGTTGATTGATATGAATCCGGGCACCTGCATCATCTCCTTGATCTGCGACGGCGTGGCTATGCGCTTGTACATCGCCACGTTTGGCAGCACGTAGACGTATGTGCCTTTCATCGTGGCGGCCTTGGCAACCTTCAGTTGCTTCAGGTCGCGGCTCAGCGTGGCCTGCGTCAGCTTGAAGCCTTCCTTTTGCAGGGCGTTGAGCAGTTCCTCCTGGCTGCCGAGTTCTTGGCTCGATATGATCATGCGCAGCGTCTCGAGGCGGTCTTTCTTCGCTTTCATGCGTCTGTATGTTTATGCGTATGCGGCCGCAAAGTTATACAATACCGCCGTCATTTGCAAGTGTTTTCCGAATATTTTTGCGCCGTATGCGGAAAAGGGCGCGCGGCGGCGGGGGCGTTGCGAGCCTCGGTCAGCGCGGCAGACGACTTGCCATTGCCTCCACGCGCTGCCTTATGTAGCTCTTGAAACCCTCGTCGGCGAGCACCTCCACGTTGTCGTAGAGGCCGAGCACAAAGCGACCCACGCCCACGTAGCTGCACACTTCGAGGCGAGCGAGCCAGTGGCGGTCGCCGTCGGGCACGATGCTGCGGGCTGCGATCGGGCGTTCCTCCACGAGCACGTTGCGCGCAAGGCGGTCGAGGCGCAGCTCCACGGGCACGAGACGCTCCGAGCTGAACATGAAGATGTCGGTGTGCGAGAGGCTGTGCATTGCCTCGTGTTCCCACGGGTCGAGCAGCATTTCCACCGATTCCATGCGCGACAGCTTGAACGTCTTGTTCATCCGCGTCGTTATCTCGTAGCAGCGCACCTCGTTGTTGTTGTCCAGAAACGTGAACGGCTCCACCACCCTACTTGTCACCGTGTTGCTGTGCGGCGAGGAATAGTTGTGTATCACGGCCTTGTTCTTCGTCTTTATGGCATCATACAGCGTTGCCACGATGTCCGCGTCGGGGCCGTTTGGCGTAACGTCGGCCATGATGTCGAGGTCGTAGAAGCGTTCGAGCTTCTGCCTGATGTGCTTCACTTGCAGACTGTCGTCGCCCGTCTGCCGCAGCAGTCTCACCACGGTGACGGCCTCATCTTCCGTGAGTTGGAGCGTGTTGGAGAGGCGAGTGAAGAAAGCCGAGCTGCGGTCGAGGCTGAACACGTTGCCCCGCTTTTCCACGCGGAATCCCGCCTGTCGGAAAAAGTCGAGGTAGTAGTAGAGGCTTCTCAGCGATATGCCGATGCGCTCACATATTTCTTTCGTCGTGAACTTCTTGTTCTCTGCCAGCAGGAGCAGTAGGTTCAGCTCGCGTTCGAGGTGTTGGTGGCGCATGTCGGTGGCGTTTGAGGGAGGGGATGTGCGGTGCGTGGGCGTGCCGCGTCACAAGCCTTGGCCGCTGTCTGGCCAGAGGCTCAGTTGCCCGTCGGCTGTCAGTCGGAAGCTGCGGCGGTGGTATGGCGACGGGCCGTTTGCGGCAATGGCACGCCGGTGGGCTGCCGTGGGGTAGCCCTTGTTGCCGCGCCAGCCGTATTGCGGCCACTCCTTGTCGATAGCGTCCATGTAGTCGTCGCGCGAAGTCTTGGCCATGATGCTGGCGGCGGCTATCGAGAGATATTTCCCGTCGCCCCCCACGATGGTGGCGCAGGGCAGGGAGCGGTAGGGCTTGAAGCGGTTGCCGTCCACGATGACGGCCTCCGGCCTCACCGCGAGGGCATCGAGGGCGCGGTGCATGGCAAGGATGCTGGCGTTGAGGATGTTGATTGCGTCTATCTCCTCTGGCGTTGCCCACGCCACCGCCCACGCCACCGCGTCGCGTTCGATGGCCTCCCGCAGTTCGCGCCGCCGCTTGTCGGAGAGCTTTTTCGAGTCGTTGAGCCAAGGGTTGGAGTAGTCTTCCGGCAGTATCACCGCCGCCGCGCACACGCTTCCCGCGAGGCATCCGCGCCCGGCCTCGTCGCATCCGGCCTCGATGAGACCCTTGTGGTAGTGGCTTGCGAGCATGGTCAGTCCTCCGCCGGTTTGCGGCGCGCGGCGCATTCCGCCGTGCCGGTGTTGGTGTCGAGGCGTGGCACGATGAGAACGGCGTGCCCGCGCCGTTTCTCCTCCGGCGGCAGCTTGGTGTAGTCGCCGTAGAGGTCGCGCAGGTAAGCGTCGGGGTTGGCTGGTGCCATGAACTCCCGCCCCTCAAACGTGATGCTCCCCAGCGGCAGGATGCTGTCGCGGCGGTGCTTGATGCCGTACCCGTTGTTCTCCGGTATGTTGGCCATGAACGTGTCGCAGGGCAGCACGGCCTTTGCCGCCGCCCACGCGCATCGCAGCGCGGCCAGCCGCAGGCCGAACCACAGCAGTTCCGCCCCCGCGCGGAGCGAGTAGTGGTGGGCTTTCGAGAGTATGGAGTGGGCCTTCGATATGCCTTGCGCCACGGCCTTGGTGAATGCCGGGCCTGTCGTGGGGCATTCCTCGAAGGGGAAGATGTCGATGAAGAGACCCTTGTGGTAGGGTGCTGCGAGGTTGTCGCCGTCTTCGAGCAGCAGGGAGTTGAGGTCGCGCACCTTTGCTATTGGCGACTCCACCGACGGGTCGGTGCGCCGTGTCTGCATGAACATGCCCTCGGGCAGCTCCTCTTGCGCGATGGTCCCAAACCGCGCCGCGTCGTCGCGGTGCATCGCAATGTCTATGTCGTCGTCCCAGGGGATGAACCCGCCGTGGCGCACTGCGCCAAGCAGCGTGCCCCCGTCGAGCCAGTATCCGATGCCGTGGCGGCGGCAGATGCCGTCGATGGCCGAGAGCATATCGAGCTGCCGCAGTTGCGCGGCACGCAGGTTGCGGCGGTTGAATGCCTCGAGGGCGGTGTCAGTCATCGTCGTCCCCTTTCCTGCGCACGTCTATCACCTGCCCCGTGTATGCGGAGGTGAGCGCTTGCAGCGTGCATTGCGCCACTTTCCGCGCCGTCAGCAGCGTGTCGTCAGGCTCGTTGCCGAAGTTCCGCGTGCGCATCGGGGTCTTTGTGCGCTCCGGGTTCACGCAGTTCACGCGGATTCCGTCGGGTTCCCACTCCTGCGCTATGGCCTGCACGAAGTTCACCACGGCGGCCTTTGTCGAGGAATATATGCTGTAGAATGCCCTGCCGCGCGTGTACGACGACGACGTGAAGAACGCGAGGCTGCCGTGTGTCCGTGCGAGGTGGGGCTTTGCGGCCACGGCCACGTTGATTGTGCCCATGAGGTTGGTGTCCACTGCCCGGCGTATCGTGGCGTAGTCCATAGCCTCGAGCGGCTCGCGGTTGAGCAGTCCGGCCGTGTTCGCCACGTAGTCTATGTGCCCGCACTCCTCGGCCACGCCTTGCAGCGCGGCCTCCACGGCGGCGATGTCCGCCACGTCAACGCCCCCCAAGGAGCGCGAGAAGCCGCGCACGGTGGCTCCAGCCTCGGCGAGAGCCTTGACAAGCTCCTCCCCTATGCCGCTGCTTGCCCCGAAGACCACGGCCACGCGCCCACGCAGGTCGGGCGCGGGCAGGCTGTGTGCCAGTTCGGTGGAGCGCAGTTGGAAGAGCTTGTCGAGCATGTAGGTGTCCTCGCGGTAGGTTAGCTTCATGTTGCTCTCCTCGCCTTTCACCACGTAGATGGGCACGTCGGGCAGGTAGCGGCGCACCACTCCGCAGTCGTCCGTGGCGCGGAAGTCGGGGTCGCTCATCGCCTTGCGGTATGCCTCGGCTATGGTTGCCGTGTCAAATGCCTGTGGTGTCTGCCCGCGTCTGAGACGGGAGCGGTCGGGAATGGAGCAGATGCAGTCGTCCTCCACCTCTATTATAGTGTCTGCCGACGGCACGGCCACGTCTATCGCCTTGTGCTCGGCGAGTGCGTCGAGCACCTCGTCGAGCACCCTCTGGCTCAGGAGCGGGCGCACAGCGTCGTGGAAAACGAGGTTGCTCTCGCCGCATCCCTCGTAGGCGTGGATGGCGGCGAGGCTTGAATCGCTGCGCTCACTGCCGCCGCGCAGTACGCGCTTCACCTTGCGCCAGCGGTTGCGCAGCACGATGTTTTCCATCTCGGAGACGTAATAGGGGTTTGACACGATGGCAATCTCGTCTATGCGGGCGTTGTGCTCGAAGATGTCCACCGTGTGCTCGATGACCATCTTGCCTGCCACCTTGAAGAATTGCTTTGGCGTGGAGAGGCCGAGGCGTCGCCCCATGCCCCCGGCCAATATCACTGCGATGTTTCGTTTCATAGCGTTGGGGTGGTGTCTTGCGCGCGACTGCCTTGCAGACTGCCGACGCGCTGCTTGCAAAGGTAAGCAAAAAACGCGCCACGCGCAAAAGTCGCCACCCAAAAATGCGCCTGCGCTGCCAGCCTCCTCATCATGTTGCAGAAGGTCTTAGCCCGTTTTTGGGGGTGAGACCTCCTTTTCGCCCAACGTAATTATAATATGATTTACAAGCATTGATGCACTCGGAATCTCACCACCTTGCACGAAGAAGCTGAAAAGTAAGATAATCACACCCCTCAGAACCGCCGTTTTTGGCGGTTATAACGTTGAGGAACAGCGTTTTAACGGTGCAAAACCAGACAAGCCTTTCACCTGAATAAAATCCTCATAAACAGGGAAAGGGAACAGCCTCAACAACACAACGAGAGACCATTCTCTCTCTCTTTTCCATTCCAACCATTACCGAACATCCGCAACGAGAGAAACCCTCAGAGCCGTTTTAAGCCATTTTCACGTCCAAAGCATAGAAGTAACCTGACACACAAAACAGCACACAGGGCACGAAAACAGCCTCGGCGTGGCGCATGTTACTTGTCGTCATAGTGTCCTTCTACCTCAACGACCACTACAACCACTCCGTCATCGTGTATGTCGTAGATAATCCTGTCATGTGCAGTTATGCGCCGAGACCATGTAACGTCACCTCCACCGACAAGCGGTTCAGGATGCCCGATACCTGTACGGGGGTGCTCCATGATGTCCTCCAGCACACGCCGCAGCTTGTTAAAAAGTTGAGGGTTAGACTTCTTCCACTTTGCGATGGCCTTTTCTGCCTTCTTGTCGAAACGAATTGTGTACATCACAGGCTGTCAAGGTAGGTATTCAGTTCCTCTTTGGTCGTACAAGTTACGCATCGTCCCTCCCTACATTCTCGTTCTGCCTCTTCGATACGTGCGCGCAGTTCAGGTGTAATCGTCAAGTCCTCTTCCCGGCCAACCCGCACTAAGGCATATATTTCATTCTTTCTCCGAATCAATACCTTCTCGCCATCGTATGCCTTGTCAAAGGATTCCGCAAGCTTGTTTCTGTATTCCCTCACATTCATTATTTCCATAACGTTTGCTTTAAAGTTCGGGGCAAAGATACCTCTTTTCCAACACATCGCCAACCTTGTGTACAACTTTGTGTACACGCGCCCAAAAGTTCCACAAGAAAACACCCGAAAACCGCTTAAGAGCAAAAAGAAAAGGTCAGCATGGCCAACCTTTTCCATATCGGGAAGAACTATTTCACTCTCGTTATCGGAAGCCTCAGTTCTGGATTTTTTGCTTTATATGCATCGTCGTTGGCATACAAGTAACCGTATGCCATACATAAATATCCAGATGATTCTTCGCCTATCGGAAACCATAACCTTGGATTCCTTTGAGAGAAAGTGATACGCCACAAAAACTTTTAGAAGACCGTTTTTGCTACTTCTGCCACTCTTTTTGTTCTGGACAGGTGTCACTTACGGATTCGCTTCCTCCTGTTGCTCCATCGACAAGCGTACAGGGAAGCCTCATTTCGGGCAACTCTCGGCTCTGCTTGAAACCATGTTGCCACAACCTTTGCATCTTATCTGTGTTATGTTTTATTTCTTATCCAACATTTACCCACTTATTATCTGCATGGAATGACCTCTTCACCATTTTTGTTTATAAATCCCCACGAGTCGCCTTTCTTAACCGCTGCCAATCCTTCTGAGAAACGCTTTACTTCATCGTATCTGCATGGAATGACCTCTTCACCATTCTTGTTTATGAATCCACACAAGCCGCCTTTCTTAACCGCTGCCAATCCTTCTGAGAAACGAGTATCTGAAAAACGAATAAATAATTCATCTTGACATATAATGTCGTATCTGCATGGAATGACCTCCTCACCGTTCTTGTTTATAAATCCCCACAAGCTGTCTTTCTTAACCGCTGCCAATCCCTCTTCTGAAAAAGATAATACGTAATCGTACTTGCATGGGATGACCTCTTCACCATTCTTGTTTATAAATCCACACAAGCCGCCTTTCTTAACCTCTGCCAATCCCTCTTCTGAAAAAGATAATACGTAATCGTACTTGCATGGGATGACCTCCTCACCGTTCTTGTTTATAATTCCCCACAAGCCGTCTTTCTTAACCTCTGCCAATCCTTCTGAGAAATCCCATGCGTCATCGTACTTACACGGAATGACCTCCTCACCGTTCTTGTTTATAAATCCCCATAAGTTGCCTTTCTTAACCGCTGCCCATCCCTCTTCTGAAAAAGGGAGTACTATATTGTATCTGCATGGGATGACTTCCTCACCGTTCTTGTTTATAAATCCACGCAAGCCGTCAAGAAAACTACCTTTCCTAATCTCTGCCAATCCTTCTAAAAAAGCCCCTGCGCCATCGTATCTGCAAGGGATGATCTCCTCACCGTTCTTGTTTATAAATCCACACAAGCCGCCTTTCTCAACCATTGCCAATCCTTCTGAAAAACACCCTGCAATATCGTACTTGCATGGAATGGCCTCCTCGCCGTTCTTGTTTATAAATCCCCACAAGCCGTCTTTTTCAACCGGAGCCAATCCTTCTGAAAAAGATAATGCGTCATCGTACTTGCATGGAATGACCTCCTCACCATTCTTGTTTATGAATCCACACAAGCCGCCTTTCT
>CAZURD010000066.1:0-12317 GCA_964623445.1 uncultured Prevotella sp.
AACGATGCGCTTGTAGCTCAGTTGGTAGAGCACCTGACTCTTAATCAGGGTGTCCAGGGTTCGACCCCCTGCAGGCGTACAAAAAATGTGAGGGTATGTCGAAGAGACATACCTTTTTTTCATTCAACCCCAATTGATCATTAGGCCGTTGTTGCGCCGTGAAGAGCCTTTCGTTAAACTCTTCGCCTGTTCCGCGCTCCTGCCGGCATCTTGTCTTCCGTCTCGTTTCGGCGTAGCCCGCTACGCTTTCGTCGAGGCCGGAAGCCAATCTGCACGGCATGACCGCAGAGTCAGTCTGAAACCCTATGACCGATTCGGGTTAAAAGTCATCTAAAGGCGAATCATTTTGCGTCATCTGCCGCATTGGGCTTCACGCTGGTATTCACCGCCTCAAGCAGTTTTATGGCATCAACATACTTGGCTATGCCCTCTGCCACGCGCTTGGCATCGCGCATGGCGAGCACCACGGTGGACGGCCTGTTCACTACATCGCCGCCGGCAAACACGCCCTTGCGGGTGGTCATGCCGTAAGGTGTCTCGCGGGTGAGGACGTATCCACGCTCGTCCACCTCTATTCCCTTTGTCGTTGACACGATGCGGCTTGCCGGCACGGAGCCAATGGCCATCAGCACCTTGTCGGCTTTCTCTATGCGCCGCTCTCCACCATGCTCTATAACGACACCGCTCAGCACGCCGTTGTAGTCCAATATCTCGACAATGTTCGACTCCCAGTTGAACTTCACGCCCTCTTCCACGGCCTCTTCGTATTCTGAATGCAGGGCGCTCATGTCGTTGATGGTGCGGTGATACACCACTTCCACGTCCTTTGCCCCCATGCGTATGGCTGTGCGCGCGGCATCCATTGCCGTGTTTCCGCATCCTATCACGAACACGCGGTCGCCCTCATGCACGGGAACGTCCTCGCGTTCGATGCTCCCTTCTTGGTACAGGCTCACTTTCCGCAAGAAGTATATGGCTTGGCGCACGCCTCGGAGGTTGCGTCCGGGGATGTCCGGCTTGCGCGGCTTCACGGTGCCGGTGCCGATGAAGATGGCATCAAACCCACGTTCAAAGAGCTGGTCGATGTTGACATCGGTGCCCACGGTAGTGTTGCAGTGGAACACCACGCCCAGTTCCTCAATCTTTTTAATCTCGCGGCGCACCACATCCTTTGGCAGCCTGTATTCCGGTATGCCGAACATGAGCACGCCGCCGGGTTCCGGTTCCATCTCCAGCACCTCGACGTTGAATCCCATCCGCGCCAAGTCGCCCGCGATGGTGAGTCCTGCCGGCCCCGAGCCTATCACGGCCACGCGGCCGCGTGTCTTTGGCTGCAACTTCTCGCGTATCAGACACATGTCTCCATCGAAGTCGGCGATGAAGCGTTCCAGCTTGCCCACATGTATGCCCATCTCCTTCTTGGCGAGCACACAATGTCCCTCGCACTGCTTCTCGTGGGGGCACACGCGGCCGCAGACGGCCGGAAGATTGCTCTTTTCGGTGATGATTCGCAGGGCATTGCCAAAGTTTCCCTTTGAGATTTCGTTGATCCAGTCGGGTATGTCATGGCTTATCGGGCATCCTTTGACGCACTGCGGAATCTTGCAGTGTAGGCAACGCTTTGCCTCCGTGATGGCTTCGAGCATGGTGTATCCCTCGTTGACCTCATGGAAAAGATCATTTTGACCTTGTTGTTTTTCCATCGATGTAAGCATTTTAGTCCTTTGTCTTCTATGGCTAACGGCAAAGGTACAACAAAAAAGCGATATACAGAGCAAATCGCGGGAATATGATTCTGGAGGTCTCTATTTAATGATATGCCGCATTCGTCATGCTTGCAGATATGCAACTAAAGTCGGCCTTTGTTCCGCCGTTTTTCCATGTATGCCATATTGCAGGCCGAAACGGCATTTATTGCAGTGCAATAAGGCATTAATCGCGGGGCAATGAGGCCGGTATTGCGGTGCAAAACCATAGCTTTTGCAATCCGTTGAACGTCAGGTGGTTGGCGGAAGTGGCCTTTGCCGGTATCGTTAACATAATTAAGTTAACGACCATGCGTGCCTGTTTGCCGCCGGAGCGTTTTGGCCTGATTGGGGTAGATTGCAGATTCATTTGGGTTAAATCGGTATAAAGCGGTCGGCATTAGTCACAAAATTACTAACTTTGCACGCTATTTAAGAGATTTTATGGACAATAAACAGGCAACATTGGAGCTTGGGACGAAGCCCGTGGGTAGGCTGCTTAGGCAGTATGCCTTTCCGGCTATCATTGCCATGACGGCCTCGTCGCTCTACAACATGATTGACAGCATCTTAATCGGACAGGGTGCGGGCGCGTTGGCCATAAGCGGCCTTGCGCTCACGTTCCCATTCATGAACCTTGCGGCAGCCTTTGGCGCGGCTGTCGGCGTGGGTGCCTCGACGTGCATTTCGGTGCGCCTTGGGCAGCGCGACTACGAGGCCGCCGAGAACGTGCTTGGCAACACGGTCACGCTCAACCTCATCATCGGTGTGGCGTTCAGCGTGGTGTCGCTGCTGTTTCTCGATCCGATTCTATATTTCTTCGGGGCGAGCGACCAGACGCTGCCCTACGCCCGCGACTACATGGAGGTGATTCTTGTCGGCAACGTGTTCTCGCACATGTACTTCGCGATGAACGCCGTGCTCCGTGCGGCAGGCAAGCCGAGGCAGGCCATGTATGCCACGATGTGGACAGTGGCACTCAACGCCGTGCTCGCCTACATCTTCATCTATCCCTTGCACCTCGGAATCAGGGGCGCGGCCTACGCCACCGTGCTCGCGCAGATTAGTGCCCTCGCATGGCAGATGCACCTCTTCAGCCGCAAGGACGAGCTGCTCCACCTCAAGCGCGGCATCTATCGCCTCAAGGCACCCATCGTGAAGAGCATCATTGCGATAGGCATGTCGCCGTTTGCGATGAACGTCTGTGCCTGCATAGTGGTGATTTTCATCAACAACGGCCTCCAGACCCACGGCGGCGACATGGCCGTCGGCGCATTCGGCATAGCCAACAAGGTGAGCTTCATCTTCGTAATGATAGTCATGGGAATAAACCAGGGTATGCAGCCCATCGCCGGCTACAACTACGGTGCGCAGCTCATGGACAGGCTAATGAAAGTGGTGAAGTATGCAATGGTGGTCGCCACGGGGATCACTCTGACGGGCTTTGCCGTCTCGCAGCTGCTTCCCGGCCCGTGCGCAAGGCTCTTTACCACCGACGAGACGCTCATCTCGCTCTCCATCGACGGCATAAAGACGGTGATGGTGGCTTTCCCCATCGTGGGCTACCAGATGGTGGTGACGAGCTTCTTCCAGAGCATCGGCAAGGCAAAGGTGAGCATGTTCCTCTCGCTTTCGCGCCAGCTGATATTCCTCCTGCCGCTGCTCTTCTTCCTGCCGCGCATCTACGGCGTTGACGGCGTGTGGTGGTCGCTTCCCGTATCCGACTGCGTGGCCTCTGTCGTGGCTTTCGTCATCATGGTGACATACATGCACAGATTCAAGAAAGAAAACCAAACCACATCATCCTTATGACCGAACGCAAGATAATAATCAATGTCGGACGCCAGATCGGCAGCGGCGGACGCACCATAGCGCGTATGCTCGCCAAGGAGTTCGGGTGCAAGTTCTACGACCGCGAGCTTCTCAACCTGGCCGCGAAGGAGAGCGGCTTCAGCGAGAAGTTCTTCGAGCAGAACGACGAAAAGAAAGGCTTCTTCAAGTCGCTCTTCCATGCCAACGTGCCTTTTCTCGGCAGTTCCAACTTCTATAGCAACAACATCTCGCAGGAAAGCCTGTTCAAGTTCCAGAGCGATGCCATCCGCCGCGCCGCCGCCGAAGGCTCGTGCGTGTTCGTGGGGCGTTGCGCCGACTACATACTGCGCGAATGCCCCGACCGCGTTGACGTGTTCGTCACGGCCAACCTCGCCGACCGCGTGGCACTCGTGCGTGAGCGCAGCGGCTGCGACGAGGAGGCCGCGCGGAAGCTCATCGCCAACGGCGAGAGCGGGCGCGCCTCCTACTACAACTACTACACGGGCAAGCAGTGGGGGCACAGCGAGTCCTACGACCTCTGCATCAACTCCAGCCTGCTCGGGATGGAGGGCACGGCGCGCTTCATCGAACAGTTCATCAGGCTGCGCCTCGGACTTTGAGAGCCGGCAAAGAAGCAGACGACATGAGGAGAGTTGGCATCATCAGCGACACCCACTCACACTGGGACGACCGCTACCTGACCTACTTTGAGCCGTGCGACGAGATTTGGCACGCGGGCGACTTCGGCTCGCTCGAAGTGGCCGAACGGCTGGCGGCGTTCAGGCCGCTGCGTGCCGTCTGGGGCAACTGCGACGGCGGCGACCTGCGGCGGATGTTCCGTGAGACGCTGCGCTTCCGCTGCGACGACTGCGACGTGCTCCTGAAGCACATCGGCGGATACCCCGGGCACTACGACTCGTCGATTAGGGCCACGCTCTTCGCCTCGCCGCCAAACATCTTCGTGAGCGGACACTCGCACATATTGCGCATAAAATACGACCCCGTACTGCGCATCCTCCACATCAATCCCGGCGCAGCGGGGCTTGAAGGATGGCAGACGGAGCGCACGCTCGTGAGGCTAACCATAGAGGGCAACAAGCCGACGGACTGCGAAGTGATAACACTGAAGTGACACTTGGCCGGCATGGCTGCAATAAAAGGCTGCATCTTGCGTTATAATAAGGTATGCCCGATGTGTCGCCTCGCGGCGTATTTCGGCCGGAATCATGGCTTATGGAATTTTTCTTTGTACTATATAAATAATGTGTAGAACCACAAAACCAACAAGATGAAGAGCATAATCATCACCGGCGGAGCCGGTTTCATAGGTAGCCACGTGGTGCGCTTGTTTGTCAACAAGTATGCTGACTACCGCATAATCAACGTTGACAAACTCACATACGCAGGCAACCTCGCCAACCTTAAAGACATTGAGGGGCGCGAAAACTACGTGTTCGTGAAGGCAGACATCTGCGACTACGATGCCATGCTGGCTCTGATGCGCCAGTACGAGGTGACGGGCGTCATCCACCTTGCTGCCGAGAGCCACGTGGACCGCTCGATAAAAGACCCGTTCACCTTTGCCCGCACCAACGTGATGGGCACGCTCTCACTGCTTCAGGCAGCCAAGGTGTGCTGGGAGGAAAGCCCCACGGGATATGAAGGCAAGCTGTTCTATCATATCTCCACCGACGAAGTGTATGGCGCACTCAAGCTGACGCACCCCGAGGGAATAGAGTCGGAGACATCGGCGCATATGGCATACGGCGACGAGTTCTTCCACGAGACCACGAAGTACACCCCGCATTCGCCCTATTCGGCATCGAAGGCATCGTCGGATCACTTCGTCCGCGCATTCCACGACACCTACGGAATGCCCACAATCGTGACCAACTGCTCCAACAACTACGGCCCGTACCAGTTCCCCGAGAAGCTCATACCGCTCTTCATCAACAACATTCGCCACCGCAAGCCGCTGCCGGTCTACGGCAAGGGAGAGAACGTCCGCGACTGGCTCTACGTGGAAGACCACGCAAGGGCCATCGACCTCATCTTCCACAAGGGCAAGGTGGCCGAGACCTACAACATCGGCGGCTTCAACGAGTGGAAGAACATAGACATCATCAAGGTGCTAATAAACACGGTCGACCGCCTGCTCGGGCGCAAGCCGGGCGAGGACATGGATCTGATAACCTACGTGACCGACCGCATGGGGCACGACCTGCGCTACGCAATCGACTCCACCAAGCTCAAGCGGGAACTCGGTTGGGAACCGAGCCTGCAATTCGAGGAGGGCATAGAGAAGACCGTGCGCTGGTATCTCGATAACCAAGAGTGGATGGACAACATCACCAGCGGCGAATACGAGAAGTATTACGAATCCATGTACGCCAACCGCTGATGCCTCTTTGGGGCGTTGCGGCAAGGCCGTTTCGGCAAACAAGGGAATGAAGACAAAGAAGATATTGCTGCTCGGCTCCGGCGAACTGGGCCGCGAATTTGTGATTGCAGCCAAGCGGGCAGGCCAGTATGTGGTGGCTTGCGACCGCTACGACAATGCCCCGGCCATGCAGGTGGCCGACAGCAGGGAGGTGTTCGACATGCTCGACGGCCATGCGCTCGACGCAGTGGTGGCCGCACACAAGCCCGACATCATCGTGCCCGAGATTGAGGCCATACGCACCGAACGCCTGTTCGACTACGAGGAGCAGGGCATACAGGTCGTGCCGAGTGCCCGCGCGGTGAACTTTACGATGAACCGCCGCGCCATCCGCGACCTCGCCGCGCAAGAACTGGGGTTGCGCACGGCTCGCTATCGCTACGCAAAGACCATCGACGAGCTGCGTGAAGCCGTGAGCGTGGTGGGCATACCCTGCGTGGTGAAGCCGCTGATGTCGTCGTCGGGGCACGGACAGAGCGTGGTGCGCAGCGAGGACGAGCTGCAACGCGCCTTCGACGAGGCTATGGGCGGAAGCCGTGGCGACGTGAAGGAGGTGATTGTGGAGGAGTTCATCGACTTCGACAGCGAGTTCACCCTGCTCACGGTGACGCAGAAAAATGGCCCGACGCTTTTCTGCCCGCCCATAGGCCACGTGCAGCGGGGCGGCGACTACCGCGAGAGCTGGCAGCCATACGCCATCAGCCCCGACGCGCTGGCAGAGGCACAGCGCATCGCGGCAAGCGTGACTGAAGCCTTGACGGGAGCCGGCATCTGGGGCGTGGAGTTCTTCCTCGCGAAGAACGGGGAGGTGATCTTCTCCGAACTCTCGCCGCGTCCGCACGACACGGGCATGGTGACGCTCGGCCATACCACCAACCTCAGCGAGTTTGAACTGCACTTCCGTGCCGTGATGGGGCTTCCCATACCCGCCATACGCCTCGAACACGCCGGCGCTTCGGCCGTGATTCTGGCCAAGGAGGAGGGCGGCGTGCCCGATTACAACCTTGCCGACGCACTGAGCGAATACGGAGTGGAGGTGAGGATATTCGGCAAGCCCGTGCAACACCCCGGCCGCCGCATGGGCGTGGTGCTGTGCAGCGGTCCCGTTGACGCTGGCATCGATGCTCTGCGCGACAAGGCCAAGAGGCTCGCCGCAACCGTGATAAACTGACAACGCGAATGAAAGACGATACGACGGAGGGGCTGTATGACCGCAGAATCATCGACCTGCCTAAGATAACCGACCCGCGCGGCAATCTCACCGTGGCCGAACAGTGCAAGGAAGTGCCGTTTGAAATATCGCGCGTCTACTGGGTTTACGATGTGCCGGGAGGCGAAAGCCGTGGCGGCCACGCCCACAAGCACTGCCTGTCGCTGATAATTGCCGTGAGCGGCAGCTTCCACGTGACGCTCGACAACGGCCGGCAACGCGACACCTACCTCCTAAACCACCCTTACCAAGGGCTGCTCGTGGAGACGGGAGTGTGGCGCACGCTCGACGACTTCTCTTCCGGGGCGGTGTGCCTCGTGCTCGCTTCCGACCCGTTCGACGAGGAGGACTACATTCGCGACTACGACGATTTCCTCAGATACGCCGCCGAACGATGATGGAGGTGGAGCGTTACGAGGCCGGGTGGGAGCGTGAGTGGAACGACTTCGTGGCCGCATCGAAAAGCGGCACGTTCCTCTTAGACCGCCGCTACATGGACTATCACGCCGACCGCTTTGCCGACTCGTCGCTCATGGTGTGGCGCGATGGACACCTCTTCGCGCTCCTTCCGGCCTGCCGCAAGGGCGACACGCTCTTCTCCCATGCCGGACTGACCTACGGTGGACTGCTCACCGGCATCGGGGCTGGGGCGGCCGACGTGCTTGAGGCTTTCCGCGCAATCAATGCCTGGCTGCGTGCCGAGGGCGTGGGGCGCGTGGTCTACAAGGCTGTGCCGTGGATCTACCACCGCCAGCCGGCCGAGGAAGACCTCTATGCGCTCTTTGCCGTGTGCGGGGCGAGGCTCGTGGCACGCGACATCTCGTCGGCCATCGTGATGGCCAGCGCGCCGAAATGGAGCCGCGACCGCCGCTACGGAATCAACCGTTGCCGCAACAACGGTGTCACGGTGGAGCGCAGTGACGACTACGCGGCATTCTGGCCGGTGCTCGAGGCCAACCTCATGGCATCCCACGGCGTGCGCCCCGTGCATACACTCGACGAAATGCTGCTGCTGAAAGGCCGCTTCCCGCAGAACATCCAGCTTTACGTTGCGCGGCGGGAAGGGTGCGTGCTGGGAGGAACGGTGCTCTATCTCACCCCGCAGGTGACCCATGCGCAGTATATTTCGGCATCGCCCGAGGGCAAGGCGTTGCGCGTCATCGATGCCATATACGACAAGATACTCCACGAAGACTTCCTGAACGTGCCATATTTCGACTTCGGCAAGTCCACCGAGGACTACGGACGGGTGCTCAACGCTTCGCTCATCCACCAGAAAGAGGGCTTCGGCGGGCGTGGCGTATGCTATGATTGGTATGAGTGGAAGCCTTGAATTGGCATTGCTTCAGTAATCAGCCATCCCCTCGCAACCACGCCACCTCGCTCCCAACGACCATTAAGTTTCACAGAGAATGATTAGCTATCTCGACCTCAGAAAGATTAACGCCGCCCACGGCGAAGAGCAGCGGGAGGCCGCCGTGCGCGTTGTTGACGGCGGATGGTACTTGCAGGGCGAGGCCGTGTCGCAGTTTGAGCGCGACTATGCCCGCTACATCGGCACGGCGCACTGCGTGGGTTGCGGCAACGGGCTTGATGCCTTGACGCTCATTCTCCGCGCATACAAGGAGATGGGCGTAATGGAAGAGGGCGACGAAGTTATCGTTCCGGCCAACACATACATTGCCACGCTGCTCGCAATCACCGACAACGGCCTGCGCCCCGTCCTCGTTGAGCCTCGCATGGATACGTTCCAGATAGACGACAGGCTCATAGAACGGGCGTTGACACCGAGGACACGCGCCGTGATGATAGTCCACCTGTATGGCCGTTGTGCATACACCGAGCGCATAGGGCAGCTCTGTCGCGACCGTGGACTGCGCTTGATAGAGGACAACGCACAGGCTCACGGCTGCACTTTCGGCACGCGCCGCACCGGTTCGCTCGGACATGCAGCAGGGCATAGCTTCTATCCGGGCAAGAACCTTGGCGCGCTTGGCGATGCGGGGGCGGTCACCACCGACGATGACGAACTGGCCGCGACGGTGAGGGCGATAGCCAACTATGGGTCGGAACGCAAGTATGTGTTCCGCTACAAGGGCAGGAACAGTCGCCTCGATGAGATTCAGGCCGCCATGCTTAGCGTCAAGTTGCGACATCTCGATGCCGAAAACAGCCTCCGCCGCGCTGTCGCCCTGCGCTACATAGAGCGCGTCTGCAATCCGTTGCTTGCGATGCCGTCGCGCGACTACTGGCAGAACAGCGTCTTCCACATATTCCCCGCGCTGTGCCAAAGGCGCGATGAGCTTCAGAAATACCTTGCAGGGCGTGGCATACAAACCATGATACACTATCCGATTCCGCCCCACCGGCAGCAGTGCTACGCCGAATGGGCCTCGCTCTCGTTTCCCGTCACGGAGCGGATACATGCCGAAGAGCTTAGCTTGCCGTGCAATCAGGCACTCACTGAGGCAGAGATTGAGACCATAATAGACGCTCTCAACTCTTTCCGCCCGTAGCCGCCGGGTCGGCGCGGAGTGGGCTTGGCTGTTTTGCCGAAGGCTTTTTGGGGCATAGTTTGTGCCTTGCTGGAGGTATCTTATCGCGGAATTTGTTTACATTTGCACAGACATGACCTCATTGACACGTTTCATTCGACTGCTCGCCTGCCTTGCGTCGGCTGTGCTTCCCGCGTCGGTCGCAGCCCAAGGCGCAGATGCCATGCCGGGCAAAGCACCGCGCGACAGTGCCGCCGCCGTTGTCGGCAGCGAGCCGATGCCGTCAGACAGTGTGCCGACGGAACTTCAGTGGCCGCAGAGTTTGGCGCAGAGGATAGGGCAGCAGCTGCTCGACCCGCTCTTTGAACGCACGCAAGTGGGGCTTATGGTCTATGACCTCACTGCCGACAGTGCCATCTTTTGCCACAACGAGCGGCAGACAATGCGCCCCGCTTCCACCATGAAGCTGGTCACGGCGATTGCCGCCATCGACCGTTTGGGCGGCTCTTTCCTGTTCAGCACGCAGTTGTGCAGCACCGGCGACGTGTCGAACGGAACGCTTTCCGGCGACGTTTACCTTGTCGGGGGATTCGACCCGCTCTTCGATTGCGATGACATGTCGGCATTCGTGGAGAGCCTTCGCGGCATGGGCGTTGACACCTTGCGCGGGCGTATCGTTGCCGACAAGTCGATGAAAGACACTCTGCTGCTTGGCGAGGGGTGGTGCTGGGACGACGACAACCCACGGCTTTCGCCGCTGCTCGTGTCGCGTGGCGATGATTTCGTCTCCCGCTTCGTGGACGAAATGGCCAAGGCCGGCGTGGTGGTTGAGGCCGATTGCTGCGAGGGGAAAGCCCCGGCGGACGCATACGTTATATGTACGCGAACCCATACGCTCGACCAAGTGCTTACGCCGATGATGAAAAAGAGCGACAACCTCTATGCCGAGGCACTCTTCTATCAGCTTGCCGCCGCCACGGGGGCGCAGCCGGCCACCGCCCGCCACGCCCGCCGCGCCATCGGCCAACTGTTCCATCGGCTTGGCATAGACCCCGCACAATGCCGCATTGCGGACGGAAGCGGGCTTTCGCTCTACAATTATGTCACTGCGGAGACGGAGGTAAGGCTGCTCCGCCACGCATACAACGACCCGAACATCCGCCTCCACTTGCTCCCGTCGCTGCCTGTGGCAGCCTACGACGGCACTCTCGAACGCCGGATGAAAGGCACGTCTGCCGCCGGAAACGTGAGGGCAAAGACCGGTTCCGTGACAGCCGTCAGTTCGTTGGCCGGCTATTGCACGGCTGCAAACGGGCACGTGTTGTGTTTCGCCATAATGAACCAAGGCTCACTGCGAAGCTCTGCTGCGCGGGCGTTCCAAGACCGCGTGTGCGACGAAATGTGCAAGCCGTGAAGCCAATCATTGTCTAAAGAGATAACGCCGAATGAAGCAATTAATGCAAGAGGCAGGCCGACTGCTCACCCGAATGGGTCTGGACGGAGGGTGGAACGACACCCTTACCGTCGTGTTGGCACTGCTGCTCACGGCTTTCGTGGCTTGGCTGGGCTACGTTTTGTGCCTGCATGTGGTGGCATCGGTGCTGATGAGGTTTGCAAGAAAGACCGAAATGAAGTGGGACGACCTTTTGTTCACCCACGAAACCATGAAGGCGGCCAGCCGTGTGGTTCCGGGCGTGGTGCTGTGGCAGATGCTTCCCGCTGTGTTTTGGCACGATCCGTCGGTGGCCGACATCTTAACGCGATTCTCTGCGATATATATGACAGTCGGAACGATGATGCTCGGCATCGCCGTGGTGGACTCCATGAAGAACTACGAGCACTTCAGCAACGTGTCGCTTCAGCAATATTTGCACACGTTCTGTGGCGTGCTGAAGATTCTCATCATCTTCCTTGCGCTCATAGTGATTGTCGCCATTGTCGTGAACCGCAACCCGTTGACGCTCATCGCAGGCTTGGGTGCAACCTCAGCGATACTGATGCTCGTGTTCAAGGACACCATTTCGGGCGTGGTGGCAGGCATACGGCTCACGAGCAACGACATGTTGCACCGTGGCGACTGGATTACCGTGCCCAAGGCCGACATCAACGGCATCGTGGAGGAAATCACGCTGACCACCGTTAAGGTGCGCAATTTCGACAATACCATACTAACAATCACGCCGCAGACGCTCACCGATGATTCGTTCCAGAACTGGATAGGCATGAGGCAGGGCGGGGGACGCCGCGTCAAGCGCATGGTCTATGTGGATTTCCGGTCGATTGTGGTGGCTTCCGACAGTCTGCGTGAACGTCTCAAAGCCCGTTACGGATTCTCAGATGCCGATATGCCGGATGGCGTTGTCAACCTGACGCTCTACCGCAAGTACATGGAGAGGTACTTGCGGGGGCGTGATGACGTTAACACGGACATGATGCTGATTGTGAGGCAGCTTGAAGCGACTAACGCCGGATTGCCCATCGAGTTCTATTTCTTCCTGCTTGCGAAGGATTGGGTGCCATACGAGCACCATCTTGCCGAAATAATGGAACAGGCGTATGCCATCGCTCCCGACTTCGGCATCACCATTTACCAGCGTTGTTCCGACCAGACGAGG
>CAZURD010000067.1:0-12274 GCA_964623445.1 uncultured Prevotella sp.
GGTAGCCCTCGCCGCATTGCAACGGATTCCAAGTGTCGGTTGACACTGAACGTTATATCTTTTTTACACAAAATGATGACGCGCAAAGTATAAAATATCCAAAACGCTGCTCGTTTTCACGCTCTTTTTCGATACCTTTGCATTTGGGAAAATCCAGCGCGGGTCACTCCGAGCACCATCGCGTCAAGACCATGATGGCATGGCGAAATAAGGCAAGAGCCAGACGCGACGCTCCCGCGCACGCCCCGACATTCATTTCTTTAAGGTAAACGCATTATGGTCAAAATCTCAAAGGAAGCCGCACTCTCTTATCACAGCGACGGCAGACCCGGAAAAATCGAAGTCAAGCCAACCAAGCCCCATCGCACACAGACCGACCTGAGTCTGGCCTATTCGCCCGGCGTGGCCTATCCCTGCCTCGAAATACAACAGTCGCCCGACGAGGCCTACAAGTACACGGACAAGGGCAACCTTGTGGCCGTCATCAGCAACGGCACAGCCGTCCTCGGACTTGGCGACATTGGGGCAGTCAGTGGAAAGCCTGTCATGGAGGGCAAGGGTTTGCTCTTCAAGATATATGGCGGCATCGACGTGTTCGACATTGAGGTGGACGAGAAAGATCCGGAAAAGTTCTGCGAGGCGGTGGAAAAGATTGCCCCCACATTCGGCGGCATTAACCTCGAGGACATCAAGGCTCCCGAGTGCTTCTACATAGAGGACAGGTTGAAGAAGAACCTCGACATCCCCGTCATGCACGACGACCAGCACGGCACGGCCATCATCTCCGCCGCCGGCCTGAAGAACGCCCTCGAAGTGAACGGCAAGGACATCCGCGACGTGAAGATAGTGGTAAACGGAGCCGGAGCCGCCGCCATATCGTGTACCAAGCTGTACATGGCTCTCGGCGCACGCCGTGAGAACATAGTCATGCTCGATTCGCACGGTGTCATCACCAGCGACCGCCCCAACCTCACAGAGCAGAAACGCCTCTTCGCCACCGACCGCCGCGATGCCCACACGCTGGAGGAAGCAGTGAGGGGAGCTGACGTATTCGTTGGACTTTCCAAGGGCAACGTGCTCACGCAAGACATGGTTCGCTCGATGGCCGAGCGGCCGATAGTCTTTGCCCTTGCAAACCCCGTGCCCGAGATAAGCTACGAGGATGCAATGGCAAGCCGCCCCGATGTCATCATGGCCACCGGCCGTTCCGACTATCCCAATCAGATAAACAATGTCATAGGCTTCCCGTACATCTTCCGTGGCGCGCTCGACGTACACGCCACTGCCATCAACGAAGAGATGAAGATGGCCGCCGTGAACGCCATAGCCGACCTTGCCAAGCAGCCTGTGCCGGATGTCGTCAATGATGTCTACCATGTGAGCAACCTCACATTCGGGCCGTCCTATTTCATACCCAAGCCCGTTGACCCGCGCCTCATCACCGAAGTGTCGGCCGCAGTGGCGCGTGCAGCCATCGAAAGTGGTGTGGCGCGCAAGACCATAACCGACTGGACGGCATACAAGAACCACCTTAGAGAGCTTCTCGGACAAGAGACAAAGCTCACGCAGAAGCTCTACGATGCAGCGCGCAACAACCCACAGCGCGTGGTGTTCGCCGAGGGCATCCATCCCACGATGCTGAAGGCTGCCGTGCAGGCCAAGGCCGAGGGCATCTGCCGCCCCATACTCCTCGGCAACGATGAGCGCATAGCCAAGCTCGCGCGGGAACTCGACCTCAGCCTCGACGGCATCGAGGTGGTCAACCTGCGCCACGACCGTGAGGCTGCGCGGCGCGAACGTTACGCCCGCATACTCGCCCAGAAGCGTCAGAGGCAGGGCTACACTGTGGAGGAGGCCAACGACAAGATGTTTGAACGCAACTATTTCGGCATGATGATGGTGGAGACGGGCGATGCCGATGCATTCATCACGGGTCTCTACACTAAATATTCCAACACGATAAAGGTGGCGAATGAGGTGATCGGCATACGCCCCGAATACCGCCACTTCGCTACCATGCACATCCTCAACTCAAAGCGGGGTACGTTTTATATCGCTGACACGCTCATCAACCGCCACCCCAACCACGAGGTACTCGTAGACATCGCCAAACTCAGCGCAATGACCGTGAGGTTCTTCAATGATACGCCACGCATCGCCATGATCAGTTACAGCAACTTCGGCACCGACGATGCTGGCAGCCCGCTGCAAGTGCATCAGGCCGTGGAGGAGATGCAGCAGCAATTCCCCGATTTGGCCATAGATGGCGAGATGCAGGTGAACTTCGCCCTAGACCGCGAATTGCGTGATGCCAAATATCCGTTCTCAAGGCTTAAAGGGCTTGATGTCAACACGCTCGTATTCCCCAATCTGAGCAGCGCAAACGGAGCATACAAGCTCCTTAAAGCCATCGATCCCGATACCGAAATCATCGGCCCGATACAAATGGGACTCAACAAGCCGATCCATTTCACCGACTTTGAGAGCAGCGTGCGCGACATTGTTAACATCACGGCTGTGGCCGTCATAGACGCATACGTGCAGAAATTGAAGCTCGCAAAGGAATAGAGCCACCGGCGCACGGTTCATACATCAAGGAGGGCATTCAAGGATAGCCCTCCTTTTTCATGGTCATCCGAAATCGGATTCAGTCTCTTTGAAAGGCTCTCCCCGACGTAATACCGACCTAACGACCGATTCGGGTTAAAGAGTTGAAAAGAAACACGCGCAAGAAGTCAAATATCATTGTTTTTTAGTAATTTTGCGACCGTAATAAGGAAATCATCACCAATTTCATTAATAATATAAGGACATGACTTATTCTAATGAAGTAAACAACATGTGCGTTGTTGCCAAAGGCCCGAACCACGGACCGGCACCAATCCCCGAAGAGGGCAAGTGGATACAAGCCAAGGAGATAAAGGACATCTCCGGTTATACCCACGGTGTGGGTTGGTGTGCTCCTCAGCAGGGAGCCTGCAAGCTGTCGCTCAACATCAAGGAGGGTGTCATTCAGGAGTGCCTCGTGGAGACCATTGGCTGCACAGGCATGACACACTCCGCCGCCATGGCTTCGGAGATACTCCCCGGCAAGACCATCCTTGAGGCTCTGAACACCGACCTCGTGTGCGATGCCATCAATACTGCCATGCGCGAACTCTTCCTGCAAATCGTCTACGGACGCTCGCAGAGCGCATTCTCAGAGGATGGCCTCGTGATTGGCTCGGGTCTTGAAGACCTCGGCAAGGGACTTCGCTCGCAGACCGGCACGCTCTACGGCACTTTGGCAAAGGGCACGCGCTACCTTGAGCTGACCGAGGGATACATCACGAAGATGTTCCTCGACAAGGACAGCCAAGTGTGCGGCTACGAGTATGTGCATCTCGGCAAGATGATGGAGGCCATCAAGAACGGCATGGATGCCAACGAGGCCGTGAAGAAGTTCACCGGCACCTATGGCCGCACCACCGCCGAGCAGGGAATTGTTAAGAGTATTGACCCACGTAAAGAATAAGGAGACCCACACGATGATAAGGAAAGTAAGTTTCGAGAGCCAGGAGCGCCGCATCAAGCAAGTACTTGCTGCGCTTAACGAGAACGGCATCAAGAGCATTGAGGAGGCCAACCAAATCTGTGAGGATGCTGGCGTCGACCCCTACCAAATCTGCGAGGACACGCAGGGCATCTGCTTCGAGAACGCAAAGTGGGCATACGTTTGCGGCGCGGCCATCGCTATTAAGAAAGGTGTGAAGACCGCTGCCGAGGCTGCCGAGGCCATCGGCATCGGGCTTCAGAGCTTCTGCATACCGGGTTCCGTGGCAGACGACCGCAAGGTCGGCCTCGGTCACGGCAATTTGGCCGCACGTCTGCTGCGCGAGGAGACCGAGTGCTTCGCATTCCTCGCAGGGCACGAGTCGTTCGCTGCTGCCGAGGGCGCAATCAAGATAGCCGAAATGGCTAACAAGGTGCGCCAAAAGCCGCTCCGCACCATCCTCAACGGCCTTGGCAAGGACGCTGCCATGATAATCAGCCGCATCAACGGATTCACATACGTGCAGACCAAGTTCGACTATTTCACCGGCGAGCTGCACGTGGTGAAGGAAACGCCTTACTCCAACGGCCCGCGCGCCAAGGTGAGGTGCTACGGTGCTGACGACGTGCGTGAGGGCGTGGCCATACTGTGGAAAGAGAACGTTGATGTGTCGATTACCGGCAACTCCACCAACCCGACGCGCTTCCAGCACCCCGTCGCAGGAACATACAAGAAGGAGCGCGTGCTCGCAGGCAAGTCCTACTTCTCCGTTGCATCGGGCGGCGGCACGGGACGCACGCTGCACCCCGACAACATGGCAGCCGGCCCAGCATCCTATGGAATGACCGATACACTGGGACGTATGCACAGCGATGCTCAATTCGCCGGCTCGTCGTCGGTGCCCGCACACGTTGAGATGATGGGCTTCCTCGGCATGGGCAACAACCCGATGGTGGGAGCTACCGTGGCTGTGGCCGTGACCGTGGACATGGCACTGAACAAGAAATGACCTCCGGGCAATGACCCACACCATGGCGTGAGCCATGCGGCAGAGACCTCACGGGAGCAACGTCCCGTGAGGCCTTTTCGCGTCTGTCGACGGCCGCTCGCTGTTGCGCGCTCGAATTTGTTGACCAACATATTTGCCGTTTTCGTTTTTTTTAGTAATTTTGCCCGATGATTGTGCATGTGTCGTACAAGCCGGTCTTTTTAATAATAAACCATAATAATAAAGTCATCGTGGCAGAAACAAAGTATATCTTCGTCACAGGTGGAGTGGTCTCTTCCTTGGGAAAGGGCATCATCTCATCGTCCATCGGGAAGCTGCTTCAGGCGAGAGGATACAACATCACCATCCAAAAGTTCGACCCTTACATCAACATCGACCCAGGCACACTCAACCCCTACGAGCATGGGGAATGTTACGTGACCGTGGACGGAATGGAAACCGACCTCGACCTCGGGCACTACGAACGCTTCACTGACATAAAGACTACAAGGGCCAACTCGCTCACCACGGGTCGCATATACAAGGCGGTGATTGACAAGGAACGCCGTGGCGACTATCTCGGGAAAACCATTCAGGTTGTGCCGCATATCACTAACGAGATAAAGCGCAACGTCAAGCTGCTCGGCGAAAAATACCATTACGACTTTGTAATCACCGAGATAGGCGGAACAATCGGCGACATCGAGAGTATGCCGTTCCTTGAAGCCATAAGGCAGATGAAATGGGAACTGGGTCACAACGCCGTTTGCGTCCACCTCACATACGTCCCCTATCTGCGTGCCGCAGGGGAGGTGAAGACGAAGCCCACGCAGCACTCAGTAAAGGAGTTGCAGAGTGTCGGAATACAGCCCGACGTGCTCGTGCTGCGCACCGAGTGTCACCTCGGCAATGATATACTGCGCAAGGTGGCTTCGTTCTGCAACGTGGACATCGATTGTGTGGTGCAGAGCGAAGACCTGCCGTCTATCTACGAAGTGCCCGTCAACATGATCAACCAAGGTCTCGATGCCGCAATATTGCGCAAGTTCGGCATGGAAATCGGCGAGGAGCCGACACTTGGCCCGTGGCGCAACTTCCTCGAACGCCGTAAAAAAGCCACGGAGGAGGTGCACATCGGATTGGTGGGAAAGTACGATTTGCAAGACGCATATAAGAGCATACGCGAGAGCCTCTCGCAGGCCGGGACGTACAACGACCACAAGACGGTGCTGACGTTCATCAATTCCGAGACCATCACGGAAGAGAATGTGGCCGAAATGCTCGCCGGACAAGACGGCATCGTGATATGTCCGGGCTTTGGCCAGCGCGGCATTGAGGGGAAGATTACCGCTGCCCACTACACCCGCACGCATGACATACCGACCTTCGGAATATGCCTCGGTATGCAGATGATGGTGATAGAGTTCGCAAGGAACGTGCTGGGATATGCCGACGCGAACAGCCGTGAGATGGACGAGAAGACCCCCCATAACGTCATCGACATCATGGAGGAACAGAAAGACATAACGAACCTCGGCGGGACGATGCGCCTCGGGGCTTACGAGTGTGTGTTGCGCCAAGGCTCCCGTGTGCTCGATATATATAAGGAGGAACACATTCAGGAACGCCATCGCCATCGCTATGAGTTCAACGATAAGTTCCAGACGGAATTTGAACGTAACGGCATGATGTGCGTAGGACGCAACCCGGAGAGTGGCCTTGTGGAGATTGTCGAGATACCAGGGATGAAATGGTACATCGGCACGCAGTTCCATCCGGAGTACCAGAGCACCGTGTTGAATCCGCATCCGCTCTTCCTCGACTTTGTGAAGACCTCAATTGCCAACAAAAAATAACTGACAGACAGACATGAACAAGAATTCCGTCATCGGTTACATACTGATGATATTGCTGCTATTTGGCTATTTCTGGTACGTACAGCCATCCGCTGAACAGGTGGCCGAGCAGCATCGGCAAGACTCCATAGCCTCCGTGGAGAGGCAAAAGGCGGAACAGGCACAGCAGATAGCGGAAATTGAACGCCAAGCCAAGGCTGCGGAGGCTGCCATGGGCGACACTTCCGCATTGTTCCACAAGGCTCTCTACGGTACAGACAGCACTGTTGTGCTGCGCAACGAAAAGCTGGAACTGACGCTGAACACCAAGGGCGGCGTTGTGACCAAGGCCAAGATTCTTGGCTTCAAGGATCGTGAAGGCGAGCCAGACGTGACGCTTTTCGACCAAGGAGACCAAAGCCTGAATTTCTTGCTGGCGGGAAAGATGGAGAACATCATAACATCCGACCTGTTTTTCACGCCGTCGGAACAGACCGACACCACCGTCGTGATGACGGCGCAAGCCGCCAATGGAGGTTCGCTCGTGCTCCGCTATACGCTCGGCAGCGACTATCTTCTCCACCTGTCACTGCAAGCAAACGGCCTGGCGGGTATGTTCCAGCCCAACTATAAGCAGATGGACTTGGAATGGAACGACCTTTGTCGCCAGCAGGAAAAGGGATTCACGTTTGAAAACAGGTATGCAACACTGACCTACAAGGAGGCTGACGGCGGCACTGACTACCTTAGCGAGACCTCTGCCGAGGTGGACGAGCCTGTGGACGAGCGGCTCGACTGGGTGGCCTTCAAGAACCAGTTCTTCAGTGCCGTGCTCATATCAAAGGATGATTTCGCATCCGGGGCACTCCTTTCGAGCATCCCTCAGGAGAAAGGCTCTGGTTATTTGAAGCAATATGCGGCAAAGCTGAAGACGGCGTTCGACCCCACCGGCGCTAAGCCCACGGAGCTTGAACTTTTCTTCGGACCCAATGACTTCCGCCTGTTGCAGGCTGTCGAGAAGCAAAGTGCTACGGGAAAGGAGCTTGACCTGCAAAAACTCGTGTATCTGGGATGGCCGCTCTTCCGCATCATCAACCGCTGGTTCACGCTCTACGTGTTCGACTGGCTCACTGGGCTTGGCCTCAACATGGGCATTGTGCTCATCCTGATAACCCTCCTTCTGAAGCTGATCACTTATCCGCTCGTGAAGAAGACCTACATGAACTCGGCCAAGATGCGCGTGCTCAAGCCAAAGTTGGAGGAGGCCACGAAACAGTATGACAAGCCGGAAGACCAGCTGATGAAGCAGCAGGCCATGATGTCGCTGTACTCCAAATACGGTGTCAGCCCGTTGAGCGGTTGCCTCCCCGTGCTGATACAGATGCCAATCTGGATCGCGATGTTCAATTTCGTACCGAACGCAATACAGCTTCGCGGCGAGAGCTTCCTTTGGATAAGTGACCTTTCCACCTACGACCCCATCATTGAGTGGAACAAGAGCATTTGGCTGATAGGCGACCACCTCAGCCTCACGTGCATACTGTTCTGCGTTTCCAACGTTCTTTACAGCATGATGAGCATGAGGCAGCAGCGCGACCAAATGGTGGGGCAGCAGGCCGAGCAAATGAAGATGATGCAGTGGATGATGTATCTCATGCCGGTGATGTTCTTTTTCATCTTCAACGACTATTCTTCCGGCCTCAATTTCTACTATTTCATATCGCTGTTCTTCAGTGCTGCCATAATGTGGGTGCTTAGAAAGACCACCAATGACGCCAAGCTCCTTGCCATTCTTGAAGCTCGCTACAAGGAGAACGAGAAGAATCCGCGCAAGCCCAGTGGCATGGCGGCGCGCCTTGAGAAGATGCAGCGGCAGGCCGAGGAACTTCGGAAACAGAGGGAACAGGCCGAGAGACGATTCAAGTGACACAGACCCGGCTTCACAGCGCGAGAATGCCAGCTTCCGCATGGCGTTCTCGCGCTGTGAGCTAATTAATATAATGGAAATGAACAGATTAGTGACAATGGCCGCAGCGGCAATGATGGCTGCCGGCGTGGCTGCCAGCCAGCCGGAAACAGTCATAGGAAAGAGCAACCTGCAACTGAAAGACAGCATGATGACACCGGAGGCTTTGTGGGCGATGGGACGCATCGCCACGGCCACGGCATCGCCAGATGGCAAGACGATAGCCTATCAGGTGGGCTATTACAGCGTGAAGGAAAACAAAGGGCACCAAGTGATTTGCCTCGTAGACACAGACGGGAAGAACGTAAGGCAGCTGACTACTGCTGCTGAAAGCGAGACCGACCCTGCATGGATTGACAATGGGCAGCGCATCGCTTATCTTTCCGGCGGACAGCTGTGGAGCATGGCCGTCGATGGCACAGAGCAGCGGCAGCTCACCCACGATGAGGCTGGCATTGATGGATTCCTGTTCTCGCCCGATGGCAAGCGTGTGATACTGGTGAAGCAAGTGGCATTCGACGGGCCGATAAAGCCAAATCCCGACGACCTGCCTTTGGCCACGGGTCGCCTTGCCACTGACTTGATGTACCGCCATTGGGATCACTATGTGGAGACCATACCCCATCCGTTCCTCGCCGAAGTGACTGCCGATGGAGTGACAGTGGGCGTTGACCTGCTTGCAGACGAGCCGTTTGAGTGTCCCACGGAGCCGTTCGGGGGAGTGGAGCAGCTATGCTGGAGTCCTGATTCGCGCCAGATAGCATATTCCTGCCGCAAGAAGACGGGAGTTGACTATGCCGTGTCTACCGATGCGGACATCTATCTTTACGACATAGAGACGAAGACGACGCGCAACCTTTGCAAGCCGGAAGGCTACGAAGAACCTGCGTGCGACCCAACAAAGACGCTGCGGGAGCAGGCCGTAAACGACGATGCAAACCTTGCGAACAACCCAGGGTATGACACCAACCCGCAATTCTCGCCCGATGGCAACTATATTGCCTGGCTTAGCATGGCACGCGATGGCTATGAGTCCGACCGCAACCGCCTTTGCATCTACGACATGGCGACGGGCGAGAAGCGTTATGTCACGGAGAGTTTCGACTCAAACGCCGATGACTTCTGCTGGAACAAAGACTCCAAGACGCTCGCCTTTGTCGGCGTATGGCATGGCTGCGTCAACGTCTATCGCACCAATCTCGACGGAAAGGTGGAGCAACTCACGAACGATTGGGCTGACTATGTGGCCATATCATCGGCCAATGACGGGGACAAGTTGCTCGCCCTGCGCCAAAGTCTTTCCGATCCCACAGACATATTCATCGTGAATCCCTCGAAGAATGCAGCCAAGACAAAGGTGGAGCGCATTACCAACGAGAACGAACACATCCTCTCCCAGCTCTCGCTCGGCAAGGTGCAGCAGCGTTGGGTGAAGACCACCGACGGGCAAGATATGCTTTGCTGGATAATGCTCCCTGCGCAATTCGACGAGACCAAGAAATATCCCACGCTGCTCTTCTGCGAGGGTGGCCCTCAAACTCCTGTCAGCCAATTTTGGAGCTACCGCTGGAACTTGCAGATTATGGCGGCAAATGGCTATGTGGTCGTAGCTCCCAACCGCCGTGGACTGCCCGGCTTCGGGTCTGAATGGAATGCTGCGGTTAGCGGCGACTGGACTGGGCTGTGCATGAGCGACCTGCTCTCGGCAATCGACGATGCTGCGGCCAACCTGCCGTTTGTCGACAAGGATCGCCTTGGGGCTGTGGGTGCCAGCTTCGGAGGCTACAGCGTCTACTATCTCGCAGGCCACCACGACGGGCGCTTCAAGTGCTTCATAGCCCACGACGGGGCATTCAACCTTGAGTCGATGTACACCGACACGGAGGAGGCTTGGTTCAGCAACTGGGAGTATGAGGACGCTTACTGGAACAAACCACTGTCTGACAACGCCCGCAAGACCTACGAAAACTCGCCTCACAAGTTTGTCGACAAGTGGGACACGCCAATCCTTTGCATCCACGGCGAACTAGACTACCGCATCAATTACAACCAAGGCATGGGGGCATTCAACGCCGCCCGTATGCGCGGCATACCGGCAGAACTGCTCCTTTTCCCCGATGAGAACCACTGGGTGCTGAAGCCGCAGAATGGCATTCTTTGGCAACGCACATTCTTTGAGTGGCTCGACAGGTGGTTGAAGTGAGTATTGCGTGGCGTAGGGTAAGTGTGGATGGGCGACTGTCGAAACGGGCTGGAGGCTCGTTGATGGCAGTAAGGCCGAGGAAATCCACGCCCAGAGGTAAAGCAAGTAGATAATAATGTAGCAGAAAGATATGGGAATTGTTTCGGCGCAAGCCGTTTATAAGCTGAACGACAAGGCGTGGGCGCGCTGGGGTGCGCTCTTTGTGGTGGCCTTCACGATGATGGCCGCCTACTATGTCAACGACGTAATGGCCCCGCTGAAGGGGATGCTCGAAGGTCAGTTGGGCTGGACGAGCAGTGAGTTTGGAATGTTTACGGGGGCTTACAGCTTCCTCAACGTATTCCTGTTGATGCTGATTTGGGGCGGATTGATTCTCGACCGCTTCGGCATACGCTTCACCGGCATACTTGCCACCATCCTCATGGTTGGCGGTACGGCCGCCGAATACGTAGCCATCACGGCCTATGGGGGCACGAGTGAGCAGGTGTTTGGCTATAAGCTCGATGTGTTCATGGCCTCGGCAGGCTACTCCGTCTTCGGCGTGGGTGCCGAGGTGGCGGGCATTACCGTAAGCAAAATCATTGCAAAGTGGTTCAAGGACAAGGAATTGGCACTTGCAATGGGTGTTCAGGTAGCCTTGGCTCGCATCGGTTCGCAGGTGGCTTATGCTGTTGCCATACCGTTGGCGCGCAGCTTCAGCCTCGACACGCCACTCTTCATCGGCGGTTGTGTGCTGCTTGGCGGCTTCCTCTCGTTCCTTGCTTTCACGTTCATGGATCGCAAACTCGACCGTCAAGTCAAGACGATAGAGCCATCGTCGCCTGAAGACAAGTTCTCCTTCAGGGACGTGCTCTCCGTGGTTCGCAACCCCGGCTTTTGGCTCATAGCCTTGCTTTGCGTGCTGTTCTATTCGTGCGTGTTCCCGTTCCAGAAGTTTGCCACGGAACTGATGACCACCAAGTACGGTGTCGATGAGTCTCTTGCCGGCACGTTCGCTGGTCTGCCTGCACTCGGCGCACTGCTCCTCACGCCTGTGTTTGGCGGCATGATCGACCGTCGTGGCAAGGCTGCCTCCATCATGATGCTTGGCGCGGCCATGCTTATCTTCGTACACTGCATTTACGCCATGCCTTTCATCCATGCTTCATGGGTGGCCATAGCCTTGATGATAGTGCTTGGAATAGCTTTCTCGCTCGTGCCCTCGGCCATGTGGCCAAGCGTAGCCAAGATATTTCCTGTGAAGCAGCTGGGCACGGCCTACTCGCTGATATTCTTCATACAGAACATCGGTCTGTGGGGAGTGCCAGCCCTCATCGGCTATCTTCTCGACCGCTTCTGCGTCACAGGCACGCAGACTGTGGACGGTGTGACTACCAATGTCTACGATTACACCCTGCCCATGTGCGTCTTCACGGCCATCGCTGTGCTTTCGCTCATCGTCGCTTTCCTGTTGAAAGCCGCCGACCGCAAGTATGGCTATAAGCTCGAGGAGGCCAACTTAAAGGGCAAGTAAGCTGTCGTGGGCCGGAGCCTGCCTCGCACGGTCAATGAAGTGAAGCCGCGTTGCATACTGTGTCCGCATCGCTTCTCCGCATTTTCCTTGCAGGCAGAGCACGCTCCGGCCCGGAAAAACTTTCGGGGAATGTTAGGTCGTTAGAAATCTTTTCGCTACCTTTGCACCCGATTCAGTTGATTGGCCCCGTAGCTTAGCTGAATAGAGCGTCAGATTCCGGTTCTGAAGGTCTTGGGT
>CAZURD010000068.1:0-12143 GCA_964623445.1 uncultured Prevotella sp.
AATAAGGCATTCGTTGGCCTCCAACGAGGCATTAATTGCAATGCAATTAGGCAGCTATTGCAATGCAACGAGACACCACGCCAAGTCGTGAAACACGGCTTTGGGGCAAATTGGCAGCCGAAACTTTGCAAATTTGGCAACACGCTGACACTCATTAAACAATAAAATTCCCCCAGCCTTGCCCAATTCCGAGTTAATAATGTTATCTTTGCAAGCAATTTCCAATCAACCAAGCAGAAGACAGATGCCAGAAATATCAGCACGTGGACTGGAGATGCCCGAGTCGCCCATTAGGAAGCTGGCCCCGCTCGCGGCGGCAGCCAAGAAGCGTGGCATCATGGTCTACCACCTTAACATAGGCCAACCCGACGTACCCACGCCGCAGGTGGGGCTTGACGCGCTAAAGCACATAGACAGGACTATACTTGAGTATTCGCCATCGCAAGGCATATTAAGCCTGCGCGAGAAGCTGGTGGGATACTACGCGAAATACAACATCAACGTCACCGCCGATGACATCATCATCACCTCTGGGGGCAGCGAAGCCGTATTGTTCGCGTTCTTGTCGTGCCTGAATCCCGGCGACGAAATCATTGTGCCCGAACCGGCCTACGCCAACTACATGGCTTTCGCAATATCGGCCGGGGCACGCATACGCACCATCGCCACCACGATAGAAGAGGGATTCTCTCTTCCGAAAGTGGAGAAGTTCGAGGAGCTAATCAACGAGCGCACACGGGCGATAATGATATGCAACCCGAACAACCCGACAGGCTATCTCTACACACGCCGCGAGATGAACCAAATACGCGACCTCGTGAAGAAGTACGACCTCTACCTGTTCTCCGACGAAGTGTACAGGGAGTACATATATACGGGTTCGCCATACATAAGCGCGTGCCACCTTGACGGGATTGAGCAAAACGTGATTCTAATCGACTCCGTGTCGAAACGCTACTCGGAATGCGGCATACGCATCGGGATGCTCATCACGAAGAACGAGGCCGTGCGCAGTGCAGTGATGAAGTTCTGTCAGGCACGCCTGTCGCCGCCGCTCATAGGGCAGATTGTGGCCGAGGCATCGCTCGATGCGCCCGAGGAGTATTTCCGTGAGGTCTACGACGAGTACGTGGAGCGGCGCAAGTGCCTCATCGATGGGCTGAACCGCATTCCCGGGGTCTATTCCCCAATACCGATGGGAGCATTCTATACCGTGGCACGGCTGCCCGTCGACGACAGTGAAGAGTTCTGCCGCTGGTGCCTTGCCGACTTCGACTATAACGGCAAGACCATAATGATGGCTCCCGCGAGCGGCTTTTACACCACGCCCGGCGTAGGTCGCAACCAAGTGCGCATAGCATACGTGCTAAAAAAAGAAGACTTGCAGGAAGCCCTTGCCGTGCTGGAACATGCCCTTGAGGCATATCCGGGACGGACGGACGAATAAAGTTGATTAAGTACGGAGGAGGAGCGAGACGTTGCGGAAAGTAAGCCTGCCACTGTTCATCGCGCGAAAGATATATCGCGACAGGGACGGAGCGCAAAAGGTCAGCCGTCCGGCCATGCGCATAGCAACCATAGGCGTGGCCGTGGGCGTGGCCGTTATGATAGTTACCGTGTCGGTGGTGCTTGGGTTCAAGCACACAATACGCGACAAGGTGGCGGGCTTCGGCAGCCACATACAGGTGGAGAACTTCCTCGCCCTGCTAAGCACCGACCCCTACCCCATTTGTGTAGACGACAGCGTGATGGGCGTGCTTACCTCCATCGACGGCGTGAGCCATGCCCAGAGGTTTGCCTACACGCAAGGATTGCTAAAGACAGACACCGACTTTCTCGGCATCACGTTTAAGGGCGTGGCCCAGGAATTCGATGCACGGTTCATCGCAGACTGCCTTGTGGCAGGGCAAGTGCCGGAATTCAGCGACTCCACCACCCGCTACCAGCTGCTCATCTCACAAGCTACGGCAAGCAAGTTGCGCCTTGGCGTGGACAGCACTGTCTATGCCTATTTTGTCAGCAACGGCGATGTGCGGGCGCGACGGTTCACCGTTTGCGGCATATTCCAGACCAACCTCGACTATTTCGACGAGTCGTTCTGCATCACAGACCTCTATGCCACCGTGCGGCTGAACGGCTGGCGTGAGGGGCAATGCAGCGGGGCTGAATTGCTCGTGGCCGACTTCGACGACATCGAGCGGGCTTCAGATGGCATCATCGAGCGCGTGAACCGCACGCAAGACCGATATGGCGACATATTCACTTCGCGCACAATCGACGAGGCCTACCCGCAAGTGTTCTCGTGGCTCGACCTGCTCGACATCAACGTCTGGATTGTCCTGGCCCTCATGGTGTGCGTCGCCGGGTTCACGATGATTTCCGGCCTGCTCATAATAATCCTTGAACGCACACAGATGATAGGCGTGCTGAAGGCATTGGGGGCAACGAACACGACCGTGCGCCACACATTCCTGTGGTTTGCCGTGTTCATCATTGGCCGTGGACTTGTGTTCGGCAACATTGCAGGCCTGGCCTTAGTGCTGCTCCAGAAGTTCACGGGAATAGTACGCCTCGACCCATCCACATACTATGTGAGCAGCGCACCGATGGAAGTCAGCGTGCCTGCCATCTTGGCCCTGAACATTGCGACGATGGCTATATGCGTGCTTATATTAATCGCCCCAAGTTATATCGTGACACACATCCACCCTGCCAAATCCATGAGATACGAGTAAAAATTGCACATTTTGTTTTGGAATGTGCATGAAATGCCTTACATTTGCACATCAATCAACAAAATGTGCAATGCAGACATTTGTTAGTTTCAATTCCTACATTGAAAAAAGCATATCGACAAACTGGTATAAAGATGCCCTGACCGACTACAAGGGCATCACGCTACAGTACCATGATGTGGCTCGCAAGATAGAGAAACTCCACATACTTTTTGAGAACAGCGGGGTGGCCAAAGGCGACAAGATTGCCATCTGCGGCCGAAACAGTGCCAATTGGGCAGTGGCTTTCTTTGCGACCATAACTTATGGAGCAGTGGCCGTGCCCATACAGCACGAGTTCCAGTCAGACCAGATACACAACATTGTCAACCACAGCGAGGCGAAGTTGCTCTTCGTAGGCGATGTGGTGGCCAAGGCTGTCGACCCAAGCGAGATGAGTGCGCTGGAAGGAATCATCAATATACCCGACTATTCGCTAATGCTGTCGCGCTCAGAAAAGCTGACGTTTGCCCGAGAGCACTTGAACGAACTGTTCGGGAAGAAATATCCGATGGCATTCCGGGCGCAACACATAAACTATCACGTTGACTCCGCAGACGAACTGGCCATCATCAACTACACAAGCGGCACGACCGGCTTCTCCAAAGGCGTGATGCTCCCGTACCGTGCGCTATGGGGCAATGTCGACTACCTGCTCGACATCATGGGGTCGCACATCAAGTCAGGCGCAAGCACATTGAGCATACTGCCGATGGCTCACATGTATGGCATGGCCGTGGAGTTCTTGTTCCCGTTCGTACACGGTTGCCACCTGTTCTTCCTGAACCGACTTCCGTCACCCGCAATCATTGCGCAGGCGTTTGCCGAGGTGAAGCCCGCCATCGTAATCTCCGTGCCGCTGATCATCGACAAGATAATACGCAAGAACATATTCCCAAAGATACAGAACAACCGCATGAAGTTCCTCCTCAACATGCCAATGATAAACAAAAAGGTGAAGCAGCGCATTTGCGAGCAGGTACATGCGGTCTTTGGCGGCAATGCCTACGAGACTGTCGTCGGTGGAGCTGCTCTCAATCAGGAGATAGAGGCTTTCTTGCGCAGCATCGACTACCCCATCACTGTGGCCTATGGCGCAACGGAATGCGCACCGCTCGTCACTTTCTGCGACCACAAGGACTTCGTGCCCGGCACATGCGGTATGCCTGTGAAGCACATGGAGGTGAAGATTCTCAGCCCCGACCCGGAGAACGTGCCGGGAGAGATTGTCACCCGTGGCATAAATGTGATGTTGGGGTATTACAAGAACCCTGAAGCCACGCGCGAGGCTTTGGACGACGAGGGGTGGTATCACACAGGCGACCTTGCCACGATGAGCGCAGACGGCCACGTGTTCATCAGAGGCAGGATAAAGAACATGCTCCTTGGCTCAAACGGACAGAACGTCTACCCTGAGGAAATAGAGAACAAGCTCAACTCGATGGCGATGGTCAACGAGAGCCTTGTGCTCCAGAAAGACGACAAATTGGTGGCTCTCGTCTGCCCAGACCTTGACGAGGCCAAGACAATGGGATTCACGATGGAAGACCTTGAAAATATCATGGAGCAAAACCGCATTGAGCTAAACTCCATGATGCCTGCCTATTGCAAGGTGTCGGCCATCAAACTGCATGAGGAGGAATTTGCGAAGACGGCAAAGAAAAGCATCAAGAGATATTTGTATAAAGACATGGTATAGCGCGGCGGCACTCTGCCCGTTTGCGCACCATCCCACAGGGACACACGCAGAAACGAGGCAGGGCACGACAAACGAATGCACTTGCAAAAGGGGCAACATGCAGAGCGTGGTGCTCCTTTTGTTTTGACAAAGCGCAATCTTATTGGACATGGCGGCAATTTTTAGTAAGCCAAAGATACCATTATTGATTTATTTCGTATATTTGCAACCAATTTAGGCAAAGAACATCGTTAAAATATATTTGTATTTATGGCAGAAATCAAAGCCGAGGAAAACGTAGAGAAAAGAAGCTTGAGCTTCGTTGAACAAATGGTGGAGGCCGATTTGGCAGAGGGAAAGAACGACGGACGCATACAGACACGCTTCCCCCCGGAGCCAAACGGTTACTTGCACATAGGACATGCAAAGGCTATCTGCATGGACTTCGGTGTGGCCAAAAGGCATGGCGGGGTCTGCAATCTGCGCTTCGACGATACAAACCCATCCAAGGAAGACACCGAGTATGTGGACTCCATACTCAACGACATAAAGTGGCTCGGCTTCGAGTGGGGCAACGTGTATTACGCCTCCGACTACTTCCAGCAGCTTTGGGATTTCGCCATTTGGCTCATAAAGAAAGGTCTGGCCTATGTTGACGAACAGACCTCCGAGCAGATAGCCGCACAAAAAGGTACGCCGACCACTCCCGGTACAGCCAGCCCATTCCGCGACCGCCCCATCGAGGAGAACCTACAACTGTTTGAAAAGATGAACACGCCAGAGACTGTGGAGGGGGCAATGGTGCTGAGAGCCAAGCTCGACATGGCAAACCCCAACATGCACTTCCGCGACCCCGTGATTTATCGCACGATACATACTCCGCACCACCGCACCGGCACGAAGTGGCACGCCTATCCAATGTATGACTTCGCCCACGGGCAAAGCGATTACTTTGAGGGTGTCACCCACTCAATATGTACACTTGAGTTTGTTCCGCATCGCCCGCTCTACGACAAGTTCGTGGATTTGCTGCAAGAGTATGAGCGTGAGGAGCATGGCAAGGCGAGCGATTACCGCCCAAGGCAGATTGAGTTCAACCGGCTCAACCTCACTTATACAGTGATGAGCAAGCGCAAGCTGCTCGCTCTCGTCAACGAAAAGTTGGTGAGCGGATGGGATGACCCACGTATGCCGACACTTTGCGGAATGCGCCGGCGCGGCTATTCGGCGCAGAGCATACACGATTTCATCGACTCCATCGGATATACAAAGTTCGATGCCCTCAACGACTATGCACTGCTTGAAGCCGCTGTCCGCAACGACTTGAACAAGCGCGCATGTCGCGTATCGGCTGTGCTTAACCCCGTTCGTCTGGTCATTACCAACTATCCTGAAGGCAAGATAGAGGAGATGGTAGCACAGAACAATCCCGAGTGCGAGGCAGATGGCACGCACACCATAACGTTCAGCCGCGAACTTTGGATAGAGAGGGACGACTTCATGGAGAATCCTCCAAAGAAATTCTTCCGCCTGTCGCCCGGCAATGAAGTGCGCCTGAAGAACGCATATATTATAAGGTGCATTGGCTGCACGAAAGATGCGGATGGCAATGTGACGGAAATTCAGGCTGAATACGACCCAGAAAGCCACACTGGCATGGCGGGAGCGAACCGCAAGGTGAAAGGCACGCTGCATTGGGTGAGCGTAAACCACTGCCGCCGTGCAGAAGTTAGGCTCTACGACAGACTTTTCTCCGTAGCCGACACAGCCGCCGACGGACGTGATTTCCACGAACTGCTCAATCGCGATTCGCTCACTGTGCTTGACAACTGCTATGTTGAGGAGTATTTGACAGAAAAGCATACTGGCGATTTCCTCCAGTTCCAGCGCATTGGTTATTTCACCATTGACCCCGATTCCACGGCAGACAAGTTGGTGTTCAATCGCACTGTGGGGTTAAAAGACACATGGGCTAAGATAAACAAATGATGCAGACAACGGGCGACGAATATTTCGACAGCCGTGAATTCGGCGACCTGCTCTCTACATACGAGGATGCAGTGCGCATGGGTACGCCTGTATTTCTGGATGTGGACGAGCTGGTTGACATTGCCGACTTCTACAACATGACAGGGCGACACGACAAAGCCGCAGAAGTCATCGATGCCGCCTTGGAGCTTAACCCGGGTGCAACGCTGCCCCTTGTGTTCAAGGCCCGCGAGGCATTGAGCGAGGAAAACATTGAGCTTGCGATTGACATTTCGGAAAAGATCTGCGACAAGGAAGACACAGACTACAAATACTTGCAGGCTGAAATCCTTGTAGCGCAGAACCGGATACAAGAGGCCGAGGACTTCCTATGGAAGTTTTACGACACCTTGCCGGCGGATGAGCACGACGCTTTCCTGCTTGATGTTGCTGCAATGTACATTGACTATGATGAATATGAGAGGTCGAAAGAGTGGCTTGAGCTTGTAACGGACACCTCTGAACGCGACTATAAGGAAATGCTTGCACGGACATTGGCGGGACTAAAGAACTACAAGGAAAGTATAAGCATATACGAGCAATTGCTGGACGAGTATCCGTTCTCAAAAAAATACTGGAACGCCATGGCTGGCGTGCAGCAGATGAGCGGGCAATACGAGGATGCCATAACGAGCAGCGAGTATGCATTGGCCATCGATCCGTCTTACAGCAACGCTCTCCTCACCAAGGCCGAATGCCTCTCCAAGCTCGAAAACTTCGAGATGGCAGCCGATTACTATGCCCGATACACCAAAGTCATGCCGCACGATGTCTATGGCGAGATTAACCTTGCCTATTGTTTCTTGAACCAAGAATACTACGACAAGGCCATAGAGCACTTCAAGAAAGCAGAGAAAATGGCCAAGCAGGATGACATCGTGTGCATGGCAGACATCTATGACGGCATGGCATCTGCATACAATGGCCTCAACATGAATGACGAAGTTCTGCGCTATAAGAACAAGGCAAAGGCTATCGATTGCAGCGAACACATACAATGCGCTGTAAAGGGAAGTGCATTGCTCGGTGAAGGGCGGACTGATGAGGCATACGCAATGTTTCGGCAGGCAATAACCGAATCCGGCTATGCGCCGAAAGTATTGTTGCGCGTTATCGTATCTCTCTACGGCAATGACAAAATCGAGGACACATACAATGTGCTCAAACTATTCTTCAGTGCGGCAAACGAAGATTGCAGCGTTGGCTATCCCTTGATGGCAGTATGCTGTTGGAAGTTGAACAAAGTCAGAGAGTTCGCCGAATACTTCATGTTGGCTTACGAACACGATCCTGATGAAGCCATGCGAGTGGTAGGCCTGATTGTGCCCGAGGGCATGGATACAAGGCTGTTCGCAAGAGATTTGCTTAATAAAATAAATGAAATATTGCAGTGAACATCATCAGCACACTTCTAGAAAACCTCAACTACGGCACAATCCTTTTCCTGATGCTACTTGAGAGCACGGTGATTCCCGTCCCCTCAGAGTTCGTCGTAACGCCGGCTGCCTATCATGCAGCAGCAGGCAACCTCAATATGTTTCTTGTCGTGCTCTTCGCAACCATCGGTGCCGACATTGGCGCGTCCATAAACTATGCCGCAGGGTATTATCTTGGGCGTCCGTTAATATATAAGTTTGCCAACAGCAAGTTGGGAAAGATGTGCCTACTCAACCAGCACAAGGTCGAGAAAAGTGAAAAATATTTCCAAGACCACGGGGTTGTGGCCACGCTTACAGGCCGTCTGTTGCCTGGCATACGCCACTTAATATCCATTCCGGCAGGGCTTTCAAGGATGAACTACTGGAGATTCCTGCTTTACACTTCCATCGGTGCGGGATGCTGGCATTCCATTTTGGCCTTCCTGGGCTGGTATCTGCACACTATTGTGCCAGCCGACCAACTCGAAGAGAAAATCACTGAATATTCAGAATACATCAAACTGACAATCGTTGGACTTGTGGTCGTGATAATATTATATTTCGGCATTAGAGCCGTCATCAAGCGCAGGCACAACCGTGAGACATCCATTTGAGAGCTTACATTTGCGCAACATCATGGCTTGGTAATTTGTAATACTTAGAATTTAAAGTCGATATGGCAGAGAACAACAACCATTTGGTCATAATGGCAGGCGGTGTGGGAAGCCGTTTCTGGCCCATGAGCACAGTAGAGAGACCCAAACAATTCATCGACGTGCTTGGCGTTGGCAAGTCACTGTTGCAGCTTACGGTGGAGCGGTTTGCCGATGTCTGCCCAATGGAAAACGTCTGGGTGGTGACAAACAAGAGCTATGCGGCCATAGTTCGCGAGCAACTGCCGGAAATTCCGTCTGGAAACATACTCTGTGAGCCATGCCGCCGCAACACTGCACCGTGCATAGCATACGTGAGTTGGAAAATAAAGGCACGCAACCCAAAGGCCAACGTCGTTGTATCGCCAAGCGACCACATAGTCACCAACACTGCGGAGTTTGCCCGCATAGTGAAGAGTTGCCTTGCGTTCACCGCCGATTCCGACGCCATTGTCACCATCGGGATCAAGCCATCCCGTCCAGAGACGGGCTATGGCTATATCCAAGCCGACCTTAGCGCAAACTCGTTGCGCAACAAAGGGATATTCCGTGTCGACTCGTTTAGGGAAAAGCCCGACTTGGAGACGGCCAAACAATATCTCCAGAAGAAGAACTACTTCTGGAATGCGGGCATCTTCTTCTGGAACTTGAACACAATAACCAACGCATTCCGCATCTACCAGCCCTCCATGGCCAAGGTCTTTGAACAACTGTCGCCCATTTATGGCACGCCAGAAGAGCAGTCGGCGATAGACGCGGCATTCCCGGAGTGCGAGAACATTTCCGTGGACTATGCCATAATGGAGAAGGCAGAGGAAATCTTTGTCTGTCCTGCCGATTTCGGCTGGAGCGATCTCGGGACATGGGGCTCGCTTTTGGCACAGACGAAGAAAGACCTCTACGGCAACAGTTGCATCGGCAACGACATCTCACTCTTCGACACCCACAACTGCATGATTCACACAACGCAGGAGCGGAAAGTAGTGATTCAAGGGCTTGACGGCTACATCGTTGCCGAAAAAGACGGCACTTTGCTAATCTGCAAGTTGTCAGAGGAACAACGCATAAAGCAGTTCTCCGGAGCAGACAAATGACAATCAACCAGACATAAAAAGACAACAATTGGAAAAGAAAGTTGCCCTTATCACAGGCATAACAGGACAAGACGGTTCTTACCTTGCCGAGCTTCTCATCGACAAGGGCTATGAAGTACATGGCTTGCTGCGCCGTTCCTCCTCGTTCAACACTGGGCGCATCGAACATCTCTATCTCGATGAGTGGGTGCGCGACATGAAGAAATCGCGTTTGATCAACCTTCATTGGGCAGACATGACCGACTCCTCTTCGCTCATCCGAATCATTGCCGAGACGAAGCCCACTGAAATATATAACCTCGCGGCGCAGAGCCATGTCAAGGTTTCGTTCGATGTTCCCGAATACACCGCAGAGGTCGATGCCGTCGGAACTCTCCGCCTGCTTGAGGCTGTCCGCATTTGCGGTCTGGAAAAGTCATGCCGCATCTATCAGGCTTCCACGTCCGAACTCTACGGCAAGGTGCAGGAAGTGCCACAAAAGGAGACCACGCCTTTCTATCCGCGTTCACCCTATTCCGTTGCCAAGCTGTATGGCTTTTGGATAATGAAGAACTATCGTGAGTCTTACAACATGTTCTGCTGCAATGGCATTCTCTTCAACCATGAAAGCGAGCGCCGTGGCGAGAATTTCGTTACGCGCAAGATAACGCTTGCTGCCGCACGAATTGCCCAGGGGTATCAGGACAAGCTGTATCTCGGCAACCTCAACTCCCTGCGCGACTGGGGATATGCCAAGGATTATGTTGAGTGCATGTGGCTCATATTGCAGCAACCGCAGCCAGACGACTTCGTAATAGCCACCGGCGAATACCATACCGTGCGCGAGTTCGCCACACTGGCGTTCCACGAGGTAGGCATCGAACTTGAATGGCGTGGAGAGGGCATCGACGAGAAAGGTTACGACAAGGCCACCGGCAAGGCCCTTGTAGAAGTAGACCCGAAATACTTCCGCCCCGCAGAAGTCGACCAGCTGCTCGGCGACCCAAGCAAGGCAAAGGCTGTGCTTGGCTGGAATCCCACAAAGACGAGCTTCCACGAACTTGTCAGCATCATGGTGAAGCACGACATGAAGTTCGTCAAGAAACTCTTCCTCAAAGCGCAAGTGGCGGAGTAAACCACATGGCGACCCTGCCCAAACCCTTGGGACAGGGTCGTTTTTTACGCCCTTCCGTGGAACGGAGCATCCCTTGACGCTCCCTTTCCCAAACTTCATCTCCCATTCTTTTTTCAACACACAAACAGAACACATCATGTCTCTCGATAAAAACTCCAAAATATACGTGGCCGGACACCGTGGACTTGTCGGGTCGGCCATTTGGAAAAACCTCGAACAGCGTGGCTACCACAACCTCGTGGGCCGCACCCACCAGCAGCTCGACCTCACCAACCAGCAGGCCGTGAAAGACTTCTTCGACGAGGAGCGTCCCGATGCAGTCGTCTTGGCTGCCGCCTTCGTCGGGGGAATAATGGCAAACTCCCTTTACAGGGCCGATTTCATAATGCAAAACATGCTCATGCAGTGCAACGTGATAGGCCAGTCTTATGCGCACGGCGTGAAAAAGCTGCTCTTCCTCGGCTCCACCTGCATCTATCCCAAGAACGCCCCGCAGCCGATGCACGAGGATGCGTTGCTCACCTCCCCCCTCGAATACACCAACGAGGAGTATGCAATCGCCAAGATTGCCGGACTTAAGATGTGCGAGAGCTACAACCTGCAATATGGCACGAACTACATTGCCGTAATGCCGACCAACCTTTACGGGCCAAACGACAATTTCCACCTTGAAAACAGCCATGTGATGCCGGCCATGATGCGCAAGGTCTACCTCGCAAAGCTCATCCACGAGGAGGACTGGCAGGCCATTGCCAACGACATGGACAAACGCCCCGTAGAGGGCGTAACTGGCAAGGCATCGCACGACGAGATTCTCTCCGTGCTGGCAAAGTATGGTATCGGCGACAACCACGTCACGCTTTGGGGCACAGGCACGCCCTTGCGTGAGTTCCTTTGGAGCGAGGACATGGCCGATGCGAGTGTCCACGTGCTGCTCAACGTCGATTTCAAGGACATCATCGGGATAGAGAAATACTCGTCTGTGTTCTATGGCACAGCCACCGACGGTGCTGTCGACCGCGACAGCAGCACGGGCCGTGGCGGGGCAATACCGGCCTTGGGCGAAATTCGCAACTGCCACATCAACGTTGGCACAGGCAAGGAACTGACCATCCGCGAACTGTCCCAATTGGTCGCCAAGGCCACCGGATTTGAGGGAACAATTGAGTTCGATGCCACAAAGCCCGACGGCACGCCGCGCAAGCTCATTGATGTCAGCAAGCTGCATTCGCTCGGATGGACGCACAAGGTCGAGATCGACGAGGGAGTGGCACGCCTCTTCCAATGGTACAAAGAGAGCATTGGACAGGCTTGACCGTTAAACCCAAATCTGTCATTAGGCTTCAGACTGATTCTGCGGTCATGCCGTGCAAATTGGCTTCCG
>CAZURD010000069.1:0-9557 GCA_964623445.1 uncultured Prevotella sp.
ATGCCTGACAGACCGTCGATAGAGCCATAATAATTAAGGTGACGCAGGCCGCAGGCAACCCATAAGTTTTGCAAACCGTGTGTTGCATTTATGTTCAAATGCCGCAAAAAAAGCATAAATAGTAAGAGGTGTCCCGACGTTTGTCGCGCATATTTCTTAACTTTGCGTCCGCAAGTTTTGAAACAATTCAACATAAAACGCAAGATATGAATATCGAACAGTTCAACTTTGCCGGCAAGAAGGCAATTGTCCGTGTGGACTTCAACGTGCCCCTGGACGAGAATGGAAAAGTAACCGACGACACCCGCATCCGTGGCGCACTTCCTACGCTGAAGAAAGTGCTCGCAGATGGTGGCTCGCTCATCATGATGAGCCACATGGGCAAGCCGAAGGGCAAGGTGAAGAAGGAGCTGTCGCTCTCACAGATCGTGGGCAACGTGGCCGCCGCGCTCGGCACAGAGGTGAAGTTCGCCCCCGACTGCGCCAACGCCGATGCCGAAGTGGCAGCCCTGAAGCCGGGCGAAGCCCTGCTGCTGGAGAACCTGCGCTTCTATCCCGAGGAGGAGGGCAAGCCCGTGGGCATCGACAAGGAAGACCCCAAATACGCAGACGCGAAGAAGGAAATGAAGGCTCGCCAGAAGGAGTTCGCCAAGAAACTGGCCTCCTACGCCGACTGCTACGTGATGGACGCATTCGGCACGGCTCACCGCAGCCACGCTTCCACGGCAGTGATTGCCGACTACTTCGACAAGGACAGCAAGATGCTCGGCTACCTGATGGAGAAAGAGGTGACGGCCGTGGACAACGTGCTGAGCAACATCAAGCGCCCGTTCACCGCCATCATGGGCGGCTCGAAGGTGTCCACCAAGATTGGAATCATTGAGAACCTGCTCGGCAAGGTGGACAACCTCATACTCTGTGGAGGCATGACCTACACCTTCGCCAAGGCTATGGGCGGAAGCATTGGAGACTCCATCTGCGAAGAGGACAAGCTCGACGTGGCTCTCGACGTGATGAAGAAGGCCAAGGAGAACGGTGTGAACCTCGTGCTCGGCACTGACTGCATCGCCGCAGACGCCTTTGCCAACGATGCCAACACGCAGGTGTGCCCCGCCAACGCCATCCCCGACGGCTGGCAGGGTCTTGATGCCGGCCCAGAGACGCGCAAGTCTTTCGCCGAGGCTATACGCGGGGCGAAGACCATTCTGTGGAACGGCCCGGCCGGAGTGTTTGAGTTCGACAACTTCATCGGAGGCTCAAAGGCCATTGCCGATGCCATTGCCGATGCTACGGCAGATGGCGCATTCTCGCTTATCGGCGGCGGTGACTCTGTGGCCTGCATCAACAAGTTTGGCATGGCCGACAAGGTGTCTTACATCTCCACGGGCGGTGGCGCACTGCTGGAGGCCATCGAGGGCAAGGTGCTCCCGGGCGTGGCCGCCATCAAGGAATAAGCCCCCGCATGACAAACATAGCACAGAGGCTGCCCGGACTTACCCGCTCGGGCAGCCTCTTTCGGCATGAAACAACAATGACAAGGCCAATGAAAAATACCATTGCAACCGTTGCCGCAGCCTTGGCCATGCTCTCCGCCTCCCACGATGTGGTGGCGGCATCGTCGGCTTTCGCCGTGGACAGCCTTTCGTGCGAACGAACGGACAGCGTGGCCGAGGTGTCAATCAAGGTAGACTTCCCCGTGGCTGGGTCGGAACCCTTGGCCTATGCCGTGAGGGAATACGTCAGCGAGCAACTCGGTGGCACATACTCCGGCGACTTGGCCGACGGTAATGCCATGCTGACTCACTACGTCGAGGCCATAATGGCCGAACTCCACGACGAGGAAGAGGATTTGGGTGATATAGTCCACGAGCAGCTCTCAAGCACAGACGAGATAAAGCTCGTGGCCGAGACCGACCATTATGTCACCTTTGTCTGCTCGTCCTACTGCTACTTGGGCGGGGCGCACGGAACGCCGTCCCGCTCCGGAGTCACGTTCCGGAAGTCGGATGGCCGTCGCGTGGGCTTCGAGATGCTTCGCAATACGGAAGACGACGAGTTCCGCTCGCTCATCAAAGAGGGGCTGAAGGCATATTTCTCAGAACACGACATGGAGGTGGAGACTGACGACGACCTTACGATGTTGCTCCACCCGGATGCCTTTGCCGAATATCTGCCGCTGCCCGACGTGCAGCCATACCTCTTGCCTGAGGGGCTTGTGCTCACCTATCAGGCAGGTGAGATAGCCCCTTTCTACGTAGGTATGTCCACCTTTGTCATCGACTACGATAGCTTGCGTCCATATATGAAACATACGTTGGAAGAGCTGGTGGGAGGCCGGCAGGAACAATGACGGCCACAATCATTGTGCTTGTGCTCACGGTGGCGATGTTCATCGTGGGCAAGATACGTTCAGATGTCGTGGCGTTGTGCGCCCTTAGCGCAATGCTGCTGCTCGGCATACTCACCCCCGACGAGGCTTTGGCCGGCTTCTCGTCGACGGCGGTGATAATGATGGCTGGGCTGTTCGTGGTGGGAGGCGCAATCCTCCAGACCGGATTGGCCAAGGCTGTGAGCCAGAAGATAATGAAGCTCGCGGCGGGCAGCGAAACGAAAATGTTTCTCCTGGTGGTTGTCGTGACGGCCGCCATTGGCGCGGTGGTCAGCAATACGGGCACGGTGGCTCTGATGATGCCCATCGTGGTGAGCATGGCACTGCAGAGCGGAACGCAGCCCGCGCGCCTGCTCATGCCGCTCGCCTTCGCCAGCAGCATGGGCGGAATGCTCACGCTCATAGGTACGCCGCCCAACCTCATCATTCAGGAGAGCCTCGTGGGGGCGGGATATGAGGAACTTGGCTTCTTCTCGTTCTTCCCCGTGGGCATCATCTGCATCGTGACGGGCATCATCGTGATGTTCCCGTTGTGCCGTATGTTCCTCTACAAGAAGAAGAGCAAGGGCACAGGGCACACCGGACGCGGCAAGACCCTCGACGAGCTGGTGAGCGAATACCAGCTGAACGACTCCCTGCGCTGCTACCGCATCACGCCCACTTCGGCCGTGGTGGGCAAGACGGTGGCAGAGCTTGACATGCGCAACCGCTACGGGTTGTCGATTCTTGAGATAAGGAGCGAGAAGACAGACCGCAGCGGACTGCTGCGCAACGTGACCCAGAGCCTCGCCTCCCCGGAGAGCATTCTGCATTCGGGAGACATCATCTACATCACGGGCGACACGCGGCAGATAGACGAGTTTGCCGAACATGCAGGTCTCGCACGGCTCGACAACAACAGCATCGACTTCTACGAGATTGGAATAGCGGAGATAGTGCTGATGCCTACGGCCAAAATCCTCGGCACTCCGCTGCGCAAGTCGGGCTTCCGCGAGCGTTACAGCATCAACGTGCTGGGCATAAAGCGGCACAACCAATACATAATGAACAACCTTCCCGACGAGAGGTTGCAGTCGGGCGACGTGCTGCTGGTGCAGGGCAAGTGGAGCAACATCTCGCAACTGGCCAACGACGAGACCGACTGGGTGGTGCTCGGGCAGCCGGAAGAGCAGGCCTCCAAGGTGACGCTCGACTACAAGGCGCCCGTGGCAGCCGTCATAATGCTGCTCATGGTGGCTGCGATGGTGTTCGACTTCATCCCCGTGCAGCCTGTCACGGCGGTGGTTGTGGCCGCCCTGCTAATGGTGCTCACGGGCTGCTTCCGCAGTGTTGAGGCTGCATACAAGACAATCAACTGGGAGAGCATCGTGCTGATAGCGGCCATGATGCCCATGTCCACGGCATTGGAGAAGACCGGGACATCGGCCATGATTTCGCAGTCGCTCGTGTCTTCGCTCGGCGAGATGGGGCCGACGGCACTGCTTGCAGGCATCTATTTCACAACGTCGCTGCTCACGATGTTCATCAGCAACACGGCGACGGCTGTGCTCATGGCCCCGATAGCAATGGCATCGGCCACGGCGATAGGCGTAAGTCCATACCCGTTCCTCTTCGCCGTGACGCTGGGAGCGAGCATGTGCTTTGCATCGCCGTTCTCAACGCCGCCAAACGCGCTTGTGATGCACGCGGGAGAATACACTTTCGGCGACTACGTGAAAGTGGGACTGCCGCTGCAAATCATCATCGGCGTTGTGATGATGTTTGCCCTTCCGCTGCTGTTCCCGTATTGACGGCAGCGCGGTGCAATGTGGGAGTGAGTTGGACGCACGGCATAGGCCGCCTCCATCTCGCTCCCATTTCGTGGTGCGCCACGCCATTTTGTTACACATTATTATATATTAAGCAATGGTTCGCAGCATTTTTCTCGACATCGACGGCACGCTCGTGAGCATCAATACGCACCGGATTCCGCAGTCGGCGGTGGACGCGCTCACCACGGCTAAGGCTCGCGGCGTTGGAATCTTCATATCGACCGGCCGCCCGTTGCCAATACTCAACAACCTCGGGCAAATATCCCACCTCATCGACGGGTACATCACCACGAACGGAGCAATGTGCTTCGTGGGCGAAAGGGTGGTGTATTCGTGCCCCATCGACGAGGCCGATGTGGCCGCGCTGCTCGGCGACATGGCCGAACGCGACTATGCCTGCCTTGCGGTCGGCGAGCGCACGGTGGTGCTGCTCAATCCCAAGGAGGTGTTCTTCGACGTGTTCGTGAGGCAGCTCAACGTGACAACGGTAGACACCACGCTCACCATCAACGACCTGCGTGGCCAACGCCTGTTGCAGTTCTCGCCGTTCATCGATGCCGACCATGAGCGCAGCCTGCTCTCGCGAATGCCGCATTGCGTCTCGGGACGGTGGCATCCGGCATTCACCGACATCACGGCGGCACAGGCAGACAAGGGCATCGGACTGCTGAAAATGGCCGAACATCTCGGCCTCAACATCTCCGAGACTATGGCCTTTGGCGACGGCGGCAACGACATATCCATCCTGCGGCGCGCCGGGACGGGCGTGGCGATGGGCAACGCCGCCGACAACGTGAAGAGCGAGGCCGACTACGTGACGACGAGCGTCGACGACGACGGCATTGCCAATGCCTTGCGCCATTTCGGCGTGATATGAACGGCTTCCGCAAAGGGCTTGCAACGGCCTCTTGCAGTGCCGGCATCGTCCTTTGACGGAATACGAACCTTAACAATATTTTCAACTTATTATTTTAGTGGTTGGGCTATATTGCCTACCTTTGCAACATTGGAACAAGGGGAATCCATCCCCAATTTTAAAAAGAACAGACATGAAGATTTCACACATCGAACACTTGGGCATAGCCGTCCAAAGCATCGCGGAATCACTGCCTTACTTTGAAAACGTGCTCGGCCTTAAATGCTACAACGTCGAAGAGGTGGCTGACCAGAAGGTGAAGACGGCATTTCTCAAATGCGGCGAGGTGAAGCTCGAACTGCTTGAGCCGACATCGCCAGACAGCCCCGTGCAGAAATGGCTCGACAAGGGCAACCACGGCGTACACCACGTGGCCTTCTGCGTGGAGGACGGAGTTGCCAATGCACTGGCAGAGTGCGACGCCAACGGCATACGCCTCATCGACAAGGAGCCGCGCAAGGGGGCGGAGAACCTCAACATCGCTTTCCTGCACCCGAAATCGACTGTGGGAATACTCACCGAACTTTGTGAACACTAATACAAAAACAACGATGAGCAAGCAACTCGAGAAAGTCAAGCAACTGATAGAGAAACGCGAGCAAGCCCGCATGGGCGGCGGCGAGAAGGCCATTGCCAAGCAGCATGAGCGCGGCAAGTACACCGCCAGGGAGCGCATCGATATGCTCTTGGACGAAGGGAGCTTCGAGGAGTACGACATGTTCAAGCTCCACCGCTGCAACAACTTCGGCATGGAGAAAAAGCAATACTTAGGCGACGGCGTGGTGGTCGGCTCCGGCACCATCGACGGTCGCCTTGTTTTCGTCTTTGCCCAGGACTTCACCGTAAACGGCGGCTCCCTCTCTGAAACCATGTCGCAGAAGATTTGCAAGGTGATGGACATGGCCATGAAGATGGGCGCGCCCGTTATCGGCCTCAACGACTCGGGCGGCGCACGCATACAGGAGGGCATCAACGCCCTCGCAGGCTACGGGGAGATTTTCGAGCGCAACATCCTTGCATCGGGAGTGATACCGCAAATCAGCGGAATCTTCGGCCCGTGCGCCGGCGGCGCGGTATATTCGCCGGCACTAACCGACTTCACTCTGATGATGGAGAACACGTCGTACATGTTCCTCACCGGCCCCAAGGTGGTGAAGACTGTCACGGGCGAGGACATAGACCAAGAGCACCTCGGCGGCGCAAGCGTACACTCCACAAAGAGCGGCGTGACTCATTTCACCGCCGCCACGGAAGAGGAGGCCATGGAAAAGATACGCACCCTGCTGAGCTACATACCCTCCAACAACATGGAAGTGGCTCCGCGCAAGCAGTGTACAGACCCGATTGACCGCCTTGAGGATTCCCTCAACGAGATAATCCCCGAAAATCCCAATGAAGCCTACGACATGTACAAGGTCATTGGGGCAATCGTTGACGATGGCGAGTTCTTCGAGGTGCAGCCACGCTTTGCCCGCAACATAATCGTGGGCTTCGCGCGCTTCAACGGACAGAGCGTTGGCATCGTGGCAAACCAGCCTTCTTGCTATGCCGGCGTGCTCGATGTGAACGCCAGTCGCAAGGCCGCCCGCTTCGTGAGGTTCTGCGATGCGTTCAACATTCCTATCGTTTCGCTCGTCGATGTGCCAGGCTTCCTGCCGGGAACAGGCCAGGAATACAACGCCGTCATTCTCCACGGAGCAAAGCTTCTCTACGCTTACGGCGAGGCAACTGTGCCAAAGATCACTGTCACGCTGCGCAAGAGCTACGGCGGAAGCCACATCGTGATGGGCTGCAAGCAGCTCCGCGCCGACCTCAACTATGCTTGGCCGTCGGCAGAGATTGCCGTGATGGGCGCTTCCGGGGCTGTGGCTGTGCTGTGCGCACGCGAGGCCAAGGAGAAGAAAGAGGCCGGAGAGGACGTAAAGGCATTCCTCGCCGAGAAGGAGGAGGAGTACACCGAGATGTTCGCCAACCCCTATCAGGCAGCCAAGTATGGCTATATCGACGATGTGATAGAGCCGCGCAACACGCGCTTCCGCATCTGCCGCGCACTGGCTCAGCTCTCCACCAAGCGCGAGAGCCTGCCTGCCAAGAAGCACGGCAACATCCCTATGTGACACAGAAACAGTCTCTCATGTGCGGGACGTGGCCACGCCGCACACCGATTGAGGCCATGTCCCGCCGTGAGGGGGTAACGCATTCCGCTTATGAAACAGAACCAAGAGGTCTTCGCCGCCATCTCGTTGGCCATGCACGAGTTCATGGGCAACAATGTCCACGACGAAGAGTCGGGCAGAATCACTATCGTTGAGCATTCTACTGAGTGGAACGGGCACGCCCTTTCGATGACCGGCTATCCGAAATCCGTATAAATAAAGCAATACATGAAAGAGTATAAGTACACCATAAACGGCAACAAGTATGATGTTGTCATTGGCGACATCGTTGGCAATGTGGCTTCCGTGACGGTGAATGGCGAGGCTTACAGCGTTGAGATGGAGCCGGAGCAAAAGCCAGAGAAGCCCAAAGTGAAAGTGCAGCCGGTCGCGCCTGCACCGTCGCCAGCACCTGCTGCCCGCAAGGTGGCCGGGCTGCACGACATGGTGAAAGCTCCGTTGCCAGGCGTTATAACCGCCGTCACCGTGGCAGTGGGCGATGAAGTGAAGGTGGGCGACACCGTGGTGGTGCTCGAAGCCATGAAGATGGCCAACAACCTTGAGACCGAGAAGGCCGGAAAGGTGACCGAAATATACGTCCAGCCGGGTCAGAGCGTCATGGAGGGCGACCCACTCGTGGCCATAGACTGACGTTAAAGGCACTGCAAGTCGTGCCGACAGGCCGACAATTTTTTGGAGACAAGGAGGCCAAGACACACGTCAGGGCGGTTGCGTCAAACGCATAATCCGCCGCAGTGGCGTTGCCTTGGCCTCCTTGTTTCCTTTTTATTGCACTGCGCCACGCGACTGCAAACAGTCGCGTGGCGCATTCGTTGTCAGATGCCGGAGGGTCTGCCGATATTCCGTTGTTTTTGTTTTGCAGGCGGCGTAGGCTCCACATATCTGCCCACGAGGTGGGCGGGCGTTTGCTCCGACACCTTGTTTTCCGTTTTTGGACGGTTGTGAACAATCCAGTTTCCATAACGGTCGGAAACAAATGGCTTTTCTTCGTGATTTTACTGTTTTTGTTTGTCTTTTGCAGCAAAATTGCGAAATAATGTCCTTTATGGTTTGTCCTTGTGGCTAAAATCATGGTTTTTTCATATCCAAAACGTCATTTTGAATGATTTTTAACCGTAAAATATGATGCAGTGGGGTGAAAAATGGCGACATTTGCAGGTGAATATTACTAAAAAAGCATTATGGTTATGGAGAGAAATAAGCATTTTTGCACGCTGAAGCAGCATTTCTCAGCAGACGATTTGGAGGCAATGCTCGTTGTTGACTATGCGGATGATGACATTATTATCATCGACAGCGTGAAGGATGTTACGGAATTTAAGCCCGTCAAGGTGGAGATGAACACCATCGTGATGTGCCTTAAAGGGCATATGCAGTGTGAAATAAACGGCAAGGTGGTGGGTCTCGCCGAGAACGAGATTATCGTAACCCCTCCCTGCACTACTATGAAGGGCATCCTTTTCAGCAGTGATTACGAATGCCGCGTGGTCTGTCTTAGCACGGGAATCACCCAAGCACTCATCCGTCCCTACATCAACGTATGGAACAAGATGCTTTATCTGAACCGCGTCATAAAGCTGCGCACTCCCGTGCGCAGCACGGAAGTCAACCACAAGATGATCGACAACTTGAAGGAGTTCTTTGAAGGCGACAAGGACAACATCTATTTCAAGGCGATTCTGAAGGCTTTGTTGCAGGCTTTGTTGCTCGGTCTGTGCAACCTCATTGAGTGGAGCGAGCAGACAGAGGTGGGCGATGCACAGCCAAACACGGCAAGCATCTTCCACCGTTTCCTCGATTTGCTCAACCAAAACGGCGACAAGCGGCATTCGGTGATGTACTATTCCGACAAGCTCTGTATCTCGACAAAATATCTTTCGTCCGTCTGCAAGATCTGTTCGGGAAAGACGGCCAAGCGATGGATTGAGGAATACACGATGGAGAATGTGCGTTACTATCTGAGGTTTACCGACTATTCCATCAAGGAAATATCCGACATTCTCAATTTCCCCAACGCTTCCTATCTTGGCAGGTACGTGAAGACGCATTTCGGCGTCACGCCGATGGCCTATCGCAAGGGGGCTGGCGACAATGCGCAGGCGCAGGTACAGTAGGAACGGAGCGGCATGGGAAGTTCACGGAAGTCGGAGTGGCCGAGCGGCCGATTTGGAATTTACCCCAAATCGGCCGCTCGCTTGCCATGACGCTTGCCCGTTCCGCTTGCATGGAATGCGGATTGTCCGTCCGCTTGCACTAAGTGCGGA
>CAZURD010000069.1:9657-12092 GCA_964623445.1 uncultured Prevotella sp.
TTGCGTCGCCCCGCTTTCGTGTGCGCGGCAAAGCGTTAATCCCAATCGGGCGGCGGGCATCAGGCCGATTTCCAAGGAAAGCGCGGTCAGAGGGCGTTAGGCCAGTTCCAAGTCGAGGAGGCTTTGCAGTTTGGCGATGGCCGGATTCTTTCGGCTCATCTCCTCAAACTGCTCGCGGCGCGTGAGCACTTTCTGCTGCTCGTGGCGTTCGGATAGCCTTAGCGAGAGACAGATGTCCTTGTTGTGGAGGTAGAGGCGCAGCGTGTTTTGTATGCTTCCCTTGATGGGTTGCATCTGGTCGAGCATTATTTGGTTCTCCACCATCACCTCAACGGCGGGAAACTGCGTAATCCTCGGTGCCATGTTCTTCATTCGTGCGGCGATGCCGCTGAACTGTGTCGGCATTCGGTTGCACATCGACATCCATTGAAACTCGAGGTCTTGCTGCGTAAATTCGTTGGTTTCGTCCTTTGTTGCGGCGTTGGGGTCTCTTGCGTCGAGCGTGCCCGGAATCACTTGCATCTTCTTTGGCTGCATGGCAGCTTGCCGGAGATTGCTCCATGAGGCGGCTATTGCTCCGTCCTTAATCTTCAGTGTCGGGCGGTTGGCAGCGGAGTATGTGGTGCGCGACGGGGTGGGGCGGCTTGCCTCCTGTGCCGCCGTGGCGGGCTTCGGTGCGGCGGTTGCGGGAGTCTGCCGCTCTGTGGCGGCGTTGGTGCGTCCTGCCGAAGTCGCGGCCGGGGCCACCTGCGAAGCCCCTTTTGCGGCCATGACTTGGCGGACGGTGTTGGAGAACAGGGTTTTCAAGCGTCTGGGGCGACGCCCCGCCGCGCCGTCGGCATCGGCAGGCTGCGTGATTTGGGCTATTTCTATGAGCGTAAGCTCCACGAGCAGCCGCTTGTTGCTGCTCTGCCGATAGTTTATGTCGCACTGGTTGGTGAGCCGCAATGCCGAGTAGAGGAAGCGCGTGTCGCACCGTTTCGCCTGCTCACTGTATCGCTGGCGCATCTGTTCGCTCACCTCCAGCAGGGGCAGGGTGCTCTCGTCCTTGGCCATTAGCACGTTGCGGATGTGCTTTGCCAGTCCGCCGATGAGCAGTCCGCAGTCGAAGCCCTTGCCAATGATGGTGTTGAGCAGAAGCATTATCTCGCTAACCTCGTTCTTCAGGCTGTGATCCACAATCTTGAAGTAGTATTCGGCATCGAGCACGTTGAGGTCTTCTATCACCTTTTCATACGTGATCTTGCCCTGACAGAAGCTCGCCACTTGGTCGAAGATGGAGAGAGCGTCGCGCATTCCGCCGTCGGCCTTCTCGGCAATGACGGCCAGAGCCTCGTCTTCGCAGTCTATTCCCTCCTGTCGTGCCACGCGCTTCAGGTGGTCGATGGTGTCGCGCACGGTCATGCGCTCAAAGTCGTAGATTTGGCATCGGGATATGATTGTGGGCAGAATCTTGTGCTTCTCGGTGGTGGCGAGAATGAAGATGACGTGCGCGGGCGGCTCTTCGAGGGTCTTGAGGAAAGCGTTGAAGGCCGCCGTCGTGAGCATGTGAACCTCGTCGATGATGAACACCTTGTAGCGTCCGATTTGCGGTGGGATGCGCGTCTGCTCCATGAGCGACTTTATGTGCTCCACGGAGTTGTTGCTCGCAGCATCGAGTTCAAAGATGTTGTAGGAGCGTTGCTCGTTGAACGCCTTGCAGCTCTCGCACTCGTTGCAGGCCTCTCCGTCGGGCGTGGGCGACTGGCAGTTGATGGCTTTGGCGAAGATGCGGGCGCAGGTGGTCTTTCCCACGCCGCGAGGGCCGCAGAACAGATAGGCGTGGGCGAGCCTGCCGCTGCGCACCGCGTTGCGGAGCGTGGTGGTGAGCGCGGCCTGTCCCACTACGGAGTCGAATGTGCTCGGGCGGTATTTCCGCGCCGAAACGATGTATTCTCCCATGAAACTTGTTGCTTTTGTGTCGTAAGCCCACGTCGGGCGCAGGGCCGCAAGGGGCTTTGTTTACTGTTGGCGATCGGTCGCCCCGCTGCTTCCGTGGCCGTGTTGCCACTTTGGCCGCTTAGCCTTTCGTTGCCTGTGGCAGGCATCGCGAGCTGTGCGGCGGCAATGCAAGGCCGGCATCGGAAGGCCGTTTGGGGCGAACGTTGGTGCAAAGATAAGTAAAGAACGCGATTTTTTGCCCTCGGTTAATAATAAAGTCAAAGGCCGTGACCATAATTTATGGTTCACTTGACGGCATCAAGGCGCGCACATTTGCCTAAGCTCGTCGGCCAATTCTTCCACATACTTGTTTCGTTTGTGGGCGGTGCGTTCAGAGACGCGGGTGACGGTTTCCTTTTCAAGCGCGATGATGAGAAGCCGTTGGTCGTTCATCGCCGCCTCCAATTGTTTCGGGAGCCTGCGGTACATGCCACGGGCAAGCACGACGATGATGC
>CAZURD010000070.1:0-12087 GCA_964623445.1 uncultured Prevotella sp.
TCCTCCTTGCCGTTCTTGGCGAAGTCGAGCACGTTCTTGCGGTTGGCCTGAATGCGCTCGTACTCCTCTTGCGAGCCGACGATGAGCTTGTCGAACTCGCGCAGGCCGGTGCCTGCGGGGATGAGGTGGCCGCAGATGACGTTCTCCTTCATGCCCTCAAGGTAGTCGCACTTGCCGCGTATGGCAGCCCCGTTGAGCACCTTTGTCGTCTCCTGGAACGAGGCGGCAGACATGAAGCTCTTGGTCTGGAGGGCGGCACGTGTGATGCCTTGGAGTATCTGTGTGGACGTGGCGGGCACGGCATCGCGCACCTGCACGAGCTTGAGGTCGCGCCGCTTGAGCGAGGAGTTCTCGTCGCGCAGCTTGCGCACGGTGACTATCTGACCCCTTTGCAGGTTCTCGCTGTCGCCCGCGTCGGTGACCACTTTCTTGCCCCAGATGCGGTCGTTCTCCTCTGCGAAGTCGAGCTTGTCCACGATTTCCTGTTCGAGGAACGACGTGTCGCCCGGGTCGTTGATTTGCACTTTGCGCATCATTTGGCGCACGATTATCTCGAAGTGCTTGTCGTTTATCTTCACGCCTTGCAGACGGTAGACATCCTGCACCTCGTTGACGATGTACTCCTGCACTGCCGTCGGGCCCTTGATGGCAAGGATGTCGGCCGGCGTGACCACGCCGTCGGAGAGCGGCGTGCCTGCGCGGACGGCATCGTGCTCCTGCACGAGAATCTGCTTGGAGAGCGAGACGAGGTAACGGCGTTGCTCGCCGCTCTTCGATGTGACGATGATTTCGCGGTAGCCGCGCTTCACCTTGCCCATTGTCACCTCGCCATCGATCTCGCTGACCACGGCCGGGTTTGACGGGTTGCGCGCCTCGAACAGCTCGGTGACGCGGGGCAGACCACCGGTGATGTCGCCGGCCTTGCCCACGGCGCGCGGAATCTTGACGAGCGTCTCACCCGTCTTGACGGTCTGGCCGTCTTCCACGACGACGTGGCCACCCACGGGGAAGTTGTACGTGCCGACCTTCTCGCCGTTGTCGTTGATCACGTCGCACGTCGGCACTTTCGACTTGTCTTTCGACTCGGTGATGATCTTTTCCGTGAGACCTGTCGTTTCGTCGGTCTCGGCGCGGTAGGTGACCCCCTCCGTGACATCGTTGAAGTGGAGCGTACCGGAGTATTCGGTGACGATGACGGCGTTGAAGGGGTCCCACTGGGCAATCTTCTCGCCCTTGGCCACGATGTCGCCGGTCTTGTGGTAGAGCGACGAACCGTAGGGCACGCTCACAGTGGAGAGCACGATATTGGTGTTGGGGTCTACGAAGCGCACCTCACCGAGGCGGCTGACCACCATCTCGCACTGGCGGCCGTCCTCGTCGAACGGCACGGTGCGCAGTTCCTCGAACTCCAGGCGGCTGTCGTTCTTTGCCACGATGGAGGCGTTGGCAGCTGCGTTGGCGGCCACACCGCCCGCGTGGAACGTGCGGAGCGTGAGCTGTGTGCCCGGCTCGCCGATGGCCTGTGCGGCTATTACGCCCACGGCCTCGCCCTTCTGCACCATGCGCTGCGTGGCAAGGTTGCGTCCGTAGCACTTCATGCACACGCCGTGCTTGCTCTCGCACGTGAGCACGGAGCGAATCTCTACGCTCTCTATGGGCGAATCCTCAATCTGTTGCGCGATGTTTTCGGTTATCTCCTCGCCTGCGGCCACGATGAGCTTGCCGGTGGTGGGGTGGATTATGTCGTGAACGGAGACGCGGCCGAGGATGCGCTCGTAGAGCGTGGAGATCACCTCGTCGCCGCTTTTCAGTGCGGTGCAGACAAGGCCGCGCAGCGTTCCGCAGTCCTCCTCGTTGACGATCACGTCGTGCGACACGTCCACAAGTCGTCGCGTGAGGTATCCGGCATCGGCCGTCTTCATGGCGGTGTCGGCCAGACCCTTGCGCGCTCCGTGGGTGGAGATGAAGTATTCGAGCACGGACATGCCCTCCTTGAAGTTGGAGAGGATGGGGTTCTCGATGATTTGCGCGCCCTCGGCACCCGCTTTCTGCGGCTTAGCCATAAGTCCGCGCATACCCGAGAGCTGGCGTATCTGGTCCTTTGAACCACGCGCTCCGGAGTCGAGCATCATAAAGACGGCGTTGAATCCCTGGTCGGCCTCGGTCATCTCTTTCATCAGGATGTTGCCAAGGTCGTTGTTGATGTGTGTCCACGTGTCGATGACCTGGTTGTAACGCTCCGTGTCGGTGATGAAGCCCATGTTGTAGTTCTCGGTGATCTGGCGCACTTCCTCGTTGCCTTTCTCCACGAGGGCAACCTTTTCTGGCGGTATGATGATGTCGTCGAGGTTGAACGACAGTCCGGCGAGGTAGGCCATGCGGTATCCGAGGTTCTTGATTCCGTCGAGGAACTCGCAGGCTTCGGCGAAGCCGACAGTCTTGATTACGTCGGCAATGATGTCGCGGAGGCTCTTCTTGGAGATGACCTTGTTGACGTATCCCACCTCTTCGGGTATGATGCCGTTGACGATGACGCGGCCTACGGATGTCTCCACCGTCCTTTCGACAGGCTGACCCTTCTCGTCGCGGTCTTTCACGCGCACCTTTACTTGGGCGTGCAGGTCGCACTTGCCCTCGTTGTGGGCGATGATGGCTTCCTCGGGGCCGTAGAACGTGAGGCCCTCGCCCTTTGCGCCCGGGCGTATCTTCGTGATGTAGTAAAGTCCGAGCACCATGTCCTGCGACGGCACGGTGATTGGCGCGCCGTTTGCGGGGTTGAGGATGTTGTGGCTTTGGAGCATCAGGATCTGCGCTTCAAGGATGGCCTCGTTGCTCAGCGGGAGGTGTACGGCCATCTGGTCGCCGTCGAAGTCGGCGTTGAACGCGGTGCAGGCCAGGGGGTGCAGCTGTATGGCCTTGCCCTCGATGAGCTTTGGCTGGAACGCCTGTATGCCGAGGCGGTGGAGCGTCGGGGCGCGGTTGAGCAGCACGGGGTGGCCTTTCATCACGTTTTCAAGGATGTCCCAGATGACAGGTTCGCGGCGGTCGACTATCTTCTTTGCGCTCTTCACGGTCTTGACGATGCCGCGCTCGATGAGCTTGCGTATGATGAACGGCTTGTAAAGCTCAGCGGCCATGAGCTTCGGCAGGCCGCATTCGCCCATCTTCAGCTCCGGGCCGACGACGATGACCGAGCGTGCGGAGTAGTCGACGCGCTTTCCAAGGAGGTTCTGGCGGAAGCGTCCCTGCTTGCCTTTGAGCGAGTCGGAGAGTGACTTTAGCGGGCGGTTGCTGTCGCTCTTCACCGCGCTGCTCTTGCGCGAGTTGTCGAAGAGGCTGTCGACGGCCTCCTGGAGCATTCGCTTCTCGTTGCGGAGAATCACCTCCGGAGCCTTTATCTCGATGAGCCGCTTCAGGCGGTTGTTGCGTATGATGACGCGGCGATAGAGGTCGTTGAGGTCGGACGTGGCGAAGCGGCCGCCGTCGAGCGGCACGAGCGGGCGCAGCTCGGGCGGGATGACGGGTATGATCTTCATTATCATCCACTCCGGGCGGTTGATGCCCTTGCTGGCTCGGAACGCCTCGACCACCTGAAGACGCTTCAGGGCCTCGTTCTTGCGCTGCACTGACGAGTCGTTGTTGGCCTTGTCGCGCAGCTCATAGGAGAGCGAGTCGAGGTCGATGCGCACGAGGAGGTCGTAGATGGCCTCTGCGCCCATCTTGGCGATGAACTTGTTCGGGTCGCTGTCGTCGAGCAGGTTGTTCTCCGGCGAGAGCTTGTTGTCGATGATGTCGTTGTACTCGTCTTCGGAGAGCAGGTCGTACATGTTGGCTCCCGGGGCATCGTTGCCCTCGGAATCCTTTTTCCCGGCCATTGCGCCGGGCTGGATGACGACGTAACGCTCGTAGTAGATGATGGCATCGAGCTTCTTCGTGGGAAGTCCGAGCAGGTATCCAATCTTGTTGGGCAGCGAGCGGAAATACCAGATGTGTGCCACCGGCACCACCAGCTCGATGTGGCCGGTGCGATCGCGGCGCACTTTCTTCTCCGTCACCTCCACGCCGCAGCGGTCGCAGACGATGCCCTTGTAGCGTATGCGCTTGTACTTGCCGCAGGCACACTCGAAGTCCTTCGTCGGGCCGAAGATGCGCTCGCAGAAGAGACCGTCGCGCTCGGGCTTGTAGGTGCGGTAGTTGATTGTCTCGGGCTTTGTCACCTCGCCGTAGGAGTTTTCGAGTATCTCCTCGGGCGAAGCCAGCCCGATGGTAATCTTGGTGAAGTTGCTCTTTATCTTGGAATCTTTCTTGAAAGCCATGTTGTGCTGTGTGAAATATGGTTGTGTGGGTGTCTGGTCGTAAGGAGATTAGTCGAGAGTGACGCTCAGGCCGAGGCCCTTGAGCTCATGGAGAAGCACGTTGAGCGACTCGGGGATGCCCGGCGTGGGCATTGGCTCGCCCTTGACGATGGCCTCGTATGCCTTGCTGCGGCCCACCACATCGTCGCTCTTGATGGTGAGAATCTCCTGGAGCACGTGGCTTGCGCCGAATGCTTCGAGTGCCCACACCTCCATCTCTCCGAAACGCTGTCCGCCGAACTGCGCCTTACCGCCGAGCGGCTGTTGCGTGATGAGCGAGTAGGGGCCGATGGAGCGGGCGTGCATCTTGTCTTCGACCATGTGGCCGAGCTTCAGGAAGTAGGTGATGCCCACGGTTGCCGGCTGGTCGAACTGCTCTCCTGTCTCGCCGTCGTAGAGGCGCGTGGAGCACAGGCGGGGCAGCCCTGCCTTGTCGGTCCACTCTGCGAGGTCTTCGAGCTTGGCACCGTCGAAGATTGGAGTGGCGAACTTCACGCCGAGCTTCTTGCCCGCAGCGCCGAGAATGGCCTCGAATATCTGGCCGAGGTTCATGCGCGAGGGCACACCGAGCGGGTTGAGCACGAGGTCGACGGGACGGCCGTCCTCGAGGAACGGCATGTCTTCCTGGCGCACAATCTTGGAGACGATGCCCTTGTTGCCGTGGCGGCCGGCGAGCTTGTCGCCGACGCTGATCTTGCGCTTCTTGGCCACGTACACTTTGGCCATCTGGAGGATGCCCGAAGGCAGTTCGTCGCCGATGGTGATGGCGAACTTCTTGCGCTTCATTTCGGCATCGAGCAGCTTGAACTTCTTCATGAAGTTGGTGATGAGCTGCGATATGAGCAGGTTGGCGTGCTCATCCTCAGTCCAGTTGCTTATCTGGATGTCGCCGTACTCAAGGTTCTTCAGGGCGGTCATGGTGTACTTGCTGCCCTTTGTTATTATCTCCGCGCCGGTGCAGTCTTTGATGCCGCGCGAAGTCTTTCCCTCAGTGAGGGTGAGGAGCTTCTCGATGAGAATGTCTTTCAGGTCGGACACCTTTGCCTCGTGTTCCTCGTCTATCTTGGCGAGCAGCTGCTTGTCCTGCTGCTTGGTCTGCCGCGTCTTTATGGCGCGTGCGAAGAGCTTCTTGTCGATCACCACGCCCGTGAGCGACGGGTTTGCCTTTAGCGAGGAGTCTTTCACGTCGCCGGCCTTGTCGCCGAATATGGCGCGGAGCAGCTTCTCCTCGGGCGACGGGTCGCTCTCGCCCTTGGGCGAGATCTTTCCGATGAGGATGTCGCCCGGCTCAACCCTTGCGCCGACACGTATGATTCCGTTCTCGTCGAGATCCTTGGTGGCTTCTTCGCTGACGTTGGGTATGTCGCTGGTGAACTCCTCCACGCCGCGCTTGGTCTCGCGGACATCGAGCGAATACTCATCGACGTGTACCGACGTGAGGATGTCCTCGCGCACGATGCGTTCGTTGAGTACGATTGCGTCCTCGTAGTTGTAACCCTTCCACGGCATGTATGCCACGAGGAGGTTGCGCCCGAGGGCCAGCTCGCCGTCTTCGGTGGCGTATCCTTCGGTGAGTATGTCGCCGCGCTTGACGCGCTGTCCCTTGTCGCAGATGGGGCGGAGGTCGATCGTCATGTTCTGGTTGGTGCGGCGGAACTTGGGTATGCGGTATTCCTTCAGGGCCGGCTCAAAGCTGACGAACTCCTCCTCCTCGGTGCGGTCGTAGAGTATGCGGATGGTGGTGGCATCGACATATTCCACCACGCCGTCGCCCTCGGCGGTTATCATCGTGCGCGAGTTCTCGCACACTTGTTTCTCTATGCCCGTTCCCACGATTGGGGCTTCGTTGTGGAGGAGGGGCACTGCCTGGCGCATCATGTTTGAGCCCATTAGCGCGCGGTGTGCGTCGTCGTGTTCAAGGAACGGTATGAGCGATGCGGCGATGGAGGCAATCTGCTGCGGCGACACGTCCATGAGGTCGACTTCGCTGGGCGGCACCACTGGGAAGTCGGCATCTTGGCGGCACTTCACCACGCTGCGGATGAACGTTCCGTCGTCGTTGAGCGGCGCGTTGCCCTGTCCGATGATGTGGTCTTCCTCCTCCTCGGCGGTCAGGTAGATCACGTCTTCGTTCTTCAGGTCAACGACTCCGTTGGAAACCTTGCGGTATGGCGTTTCGATGAAGCCCAGCTCGTTGATCTTTGCGTACACGCAGAGCGACGAGATGAGGCCGATGTTCGGGCCTTCGGGGCTTTCGATGGGGCAGAGACGTCCGTAGTGCGTGTAGTGTACGTCGCGCACCTCGAATCCGGCGCGCTCGCGGGAGAGACCTCCGGGACCGAGGGCGGAGAGGCGGCGCTTGTGCGTCACTTCAGCCAGCGGGTTGGTCTGGTCCATGAATTGCGAGAGCGGGTTGGTTCCGAAGAACGAGTTTATGACGCTCGATATGGTCTTTGCGTTGATGAGGTCGGTCGGGGTGAACACCTCGTTGTCGCGCACGTTCATCCTTTCGCGTATGGTGCGGCTCATGCGTGCCAGTCCGATGGCGAACTGGTTGCTGAGCTGTTCGCCCACGGTGCGCACGCGGCGGTTGGAGAGGTGGTCGATGTCGTCGACGGTGGCCTTGGAGTTGATGAGCTGTATGAGATACTTGATGATCTCGATGATGTCCTCCTTGGTGAGCACGCGCACGTCCATGTCAGTGTCGAGGCCGAGCTTGCGGTTGATGCGGTAGCGTCCCACTTCGCCGAGGTCGTACCGCTTCTCGGAGAAGAACAGATTCTGTATCACCTCCCGTGCGCTTGCGTCATCGGCCGGGTCTGCGTTGCGCAGCTGGCGGTAGATGTAGAGCACGGCTTCTTTCTCCGAGTTGCTCGGGTCTTTCTGCATGGTGTTGAATATGATGGAGTAGTCCTGTGCGAGCGTCTCGTCCTTGTGTACGAGAATGGTTTGCGCCCCGCTCTCGAGGATTTCGTACATATTCTCCTCCGTGATTTCGGTCTCGCGCTCCATTATCACCTCGTTGCGCTCGATGGAAACCACTTCGCCCGTGTCCTCGTCAACGAAGTCTTCGTTCCAGCTTTTGAGCACACGGGCTGCCAGTTTGGAGCCGAGAGCCTTCTTCAGGCTGGCCTTGTTGACCTTCACTTCCTCTGCGAGGTCGAATATCTGGAGTATGTCCTTGTCGGTCTCGAAGCCTATGGCGCGCAGCAGCGTGGTCACGGGGAGCTTCTTCTTGCGGTCGATGTAGGCATACATCACATTGTTGATGTCGGTGGCGAACTCAATCCACGACCCCTTGAACGGTATGATTCTGGCTGAGTAGAGCAGCGACCCGTTGGCGTGTACGCTCTGCCCGAAGAACACGCCGGGTGAGCGGTGCAGTTGCGACACGACGACGCGCTCTGCGCCGTTGATGACGAACGTGCCGTTGTCGGTCATGTAGGGTATCGGCCCGAGGAACACGTCCTGCTTCGAGGGCGCGAAGTCTTCGTGGTCGGGGTCGGTGCAATAGAGTTCGAGCTTGGCCTTGAGCGGCACGCTGTATGTCAGTCCGCGTTCGAGGCACTCGTCGATGGTGTAGCGTGGCGGGTCGATGTAGTAATCGAGGAACTCAAGCACGAAGTTGTTGCGCGTGTCGGTGATTGGGAAGTTTTCAGCGAACACCTTGTACAATCCGTCGTTCTTGCGCTCCTCCGGCGGTGTGTCGAGTTGCAGGAAGTCCCTGAACGACTTCAGCTGCACATCGAGGAAATCGGGGAACGGCATCGGGTTTTTGACGCTGCCAAAATTTACTCTGTTGTCTACTACTTTTGAAGCCATATCGTGATGTTTGTCATTTTGGGAGGGTGTGTGGGAGGGTGTGACCGGCAATAGCGGTTTTAGGGTGATGCGTGTAAGCGTTGCGAGGGTTGGTTGTGAATAAGACACAAAAGGTTAAGAATCTCCTACTTAGAGATTCTTAACCAAATGGTCTGTGCTGTTCCGAGTGTTATTTCAGCTCCACCACGGCACCGGCGGCCTCGATGGTCTTCTTCAGGTTCTCGGCCTCATCCTTTGAGAGTCCTTCCTTCAGGGTCGAGGGAGCGCCGTCAACGAGATCCTTGGCGTCCTTCAGGCCCAGGCCGCAAGCCTCCTTGACGGCCTTGACCACCTGGAGCTTGTTGGCTCCGATTTCCTTGAGCACCACGTCGAACGAGCTTTTCTCCTCGGCTGCCTCAGCTGCTCCGCCGGCTGCGGGGGCGGCTGCCACTGCCACTGCTGCTGCGGCCGGCTCGATTCCGTACTCGTCCTTCAGGACTGTTGCCAACTCATTCACTTCTTTCACGGTGAGGTTAACCAGTTCCTCAGCGATAGCTTTGATGTCTGCCATTGTATTTTTAAATTTTTATTGTTTTTTACTTGGTGATTTGTTGTGACTTCTTGTTTATTCAGGACGCTCGCCCAAAGTCTTAAGCACACCGTGAATGGTGTTTGCGCCTGATTGCAGTGCGGAGACAACGTTCTTCGCGGGCGATTGCAGCAGGGCCACAACGTCTGCGATGAGTTCGTTCTTGCTCTTGAGTGCTACCAGTTCGTCGAGCTTGTCTGCTCCGACGAAGAAGCTCTCCTCGGCGTATGCGGCCTTGAGTGCCGGAATGCCCTCTTTCGTGTATTCCTTCAGCATCTTCGCGGGCAGGTTTGCCGTGTTGGTGAACATCACGGCGGTAGTGCCCTTGAGGCAGCCGTAGAGCGGCTCATAGTTCACGTCGGAAGCCTCGAAAGCCTTGTGGAGGAGAGAGTTCTTCACCACCACCATCTTCACCTCGTTCTTGAAGCACTTGCGGCGCAGTGCGCTCGTCTTCTCGGCGTTGAGGCCAGTGGTGTCGACGAGATAGAAGTGGGGATATTCCTTGAGCTTCTCGCCGAGTTGGTCGACTATGGAGTATTTCAGTTCCTTTTTCATCTTACTTTGCCTTTAGCGGGTTAATCAATCGATTTCGGGTCAACCCTGACACCCTTGCTCATGGTGCTCGAGATATAGATGCTCTTGACGTAGGTGCCCTTGGCTGTTGCAGGCTTGAGCTTGATGATGGTTTGGATGAACTCCTTGGCGTTTTCGCAGATTTTCTCCACCGGGAACGACACCTTGCCTACGGAGGCGTGTACGATGCCGAACTTGTCCACCTTGAAGTCTATCTTTCCTGCCTTCACCTCCCTTACGGCCTTTGCCACGTCCATGGTGACAGTGCCGCTCTTCGGGTTTGGCATGAGTCCGCGGGGGCCGAGCACGCGGCCGAGCGGTCCGATCTTGCCCATGCAGGATGGCATGGTGATGATGACGTCGACGTCAGTCCATCCGCCCTTGATTTTCTCGATGTACTCTTCGAGACCAACATAGTCGGCCCCGGCCTCCTTGGCTGCGGCCTCCTGATCGGGGGTGCAGAGGCAGAGCACGCGCACGGTCTTGCCAGTGCCGTTGGGCAGTGTCACCACGCCGCGCACCATTTGGTTGGCCTTGCGGGGGTCTACGCCAAGGCGAATGTCGATGTCGAGTGAAGCGTCGAACTTGGTGGTGGTTATCTCCTTCACCAGTTCGGCGGCCTCTTTCAGGGTGTACAGTTTCCCGGCTTCAACCTTGTCTGCGACCAGCTTTTGGTTTTTTGTCAGTTTGCTCATTGTCGTTTAAAAATTGAAGTTTCCTTTGTCACTTGCCGGGGAACTCGCCCTCCACGGTGATGCCCATGCTCCTCGCGGTGCCCGCGATGAGCTTCATGGCAGCCTCCACGGTGAAACAGTTGAGATCGTTCATCTTGTCCTCGGCGATGGCCCTCACCTGATCCCAGGTGACGGAAGCCACCTTGCGGCGGTTGGGCTGCGCAGAACCCGTCTGGATCTTTGCTGCTTCCTTGAGCTGCACGGCTGCGGGCGGGGTCTTGATGACGAAGCTGAACGACTTGTCGGTGTAGTAGGTGATAACGACAGGCAGTATCTTGCCGGCCTTATCCTGGGTCCTGGCGTTGAACTCCTTGCAGAATCCCATGATGTTGATGCCCTTTGAACCAAGGGCAGGACCCACGGGAGGCGAGGGGTTTGCTGCGCCACCTTTGATTTGTAGCTTGATTAATCCAGCAATTTCTTTAGCCATCTCAGTTTGTTGTTGATTGTTTGCGGGAGCGTCGGCGAGCCGCACGTCCCATTATGGAGCGTCGGCGAGGCGTACCGTAACACATTACGCCTCACTCTTTCTCCTTTTCGACTTGCGAAAAGCCCAATTCGAGCGGTGTCTTGCGCCCGAATATCCTGACCATGACCTTCAGCTTGTGCTTCTCTGCGTTGACCTCTTCGATCACGCCAGTGAAGCCGTTGAAAGGTCCGTCCGTCACCTTCACCGTCTCGTCGACGCTGTAGGGGACACTAAGCTCTATGTCCTCTATCGGGGTCTCGTCGACGGTGCCAAGTATGCGGTTCACGTCTGCCTGCCTAAGCGGAGTAGGATTATCCAGACCGCCGAGGAATCCGAGAACATTGGGCATGAAGCGCAGCGTATGGGCCACCTCACCTTGCAAGTTGGCTTCCACGAGCACGTAGCCCGCAAGGAGGAGCTTCTCCTTGATGACGCGCTTTCCATTGCGCAGAACGGCATACTTCTCCGTGGGCAACAGAACCTGCCCCACGTGAGATGACAGCACGTCGTCGTGCTTAATGGCAGCTTCGAGGTACTCCTTCACCTTAGCTTCCTTGCCGCTTACGGCCTTGAGGACGTACCATTTCATTCCTGTCTCAGACATCTCAGATGCAATGTTTGTTTAGTGTGGATAAATCGAACTCATCACAAACTTGAAAACCACATCCATGACCCACACCATCAGCGCAATGACAAGGGAAGCAGACAAAACAACCACTGCGCTGTGCATGAGTTCGGGACGGCTTGGCCAAGTGGTCTTATGCGCCAGTTCGTCGTAGCATGCCTTGCAATAATTAGTTACTTTCTTGAACATGACATTCTCTTTTTGGCACGGGAAGAGAGACTCGAACTCCCGACACCTGGTTTTGGAGACCAGTGCTCTGCCAACTGAGCTATTCCCGTAAAAGAGGGCTTTGCCGCATTGGCAGCAGAAGCCCTATCTTTTGTTTTTTATGCTATGCCGTGCGAAACGGTATCCGCCTGCGGCTTAGTCGTCGATGATCTCGGTGATCTGACCGGCACCCACCGTGCGACCGCCCTCGCGGATGGCGAAGCGCAGACCCACGTTCAGGGCCACAGCGTAAATCAGCTCGACCGTGATGGTCACATTGTCGCCAGGCATCACCATCTCAACGCCTGCGGGGAGGCTGATCTCACCCGTGCAGTCCATTGTGCGGAGATAGAACTGAGGACGATACTTGTTGCCGAACGGAGTGTGACGGCCGCCCTCTTCCTTCTTCAGAACGTAGATCTGAGCCTTGAACTTCTTGTAAGGCTTGATCTGTCCCGGGTGGCAGAGCACCATGCCGCGCTTGATCTCGTTCTTGTCGATGCCACGGAGAAGCAGACCAACGTTGTCGCCAGCCTGACCCTCGTCGAGGATCTTGCGGAACATCTCAACACCGGTAACGACGGACTTCTTGTCCTCGCCGAGGCCGAGCAGTTCAACCTCATCGCCAACCTTCACCTTACCAGTCTCGATACGACCCGTAGCCACAGTGCCACGGCCAGTGATTGAGAACACGTCCTCAACGGGCATCAGGAAAGGCTTGTCAAGGTCACGCG
>CAZURD010000071.1:0-11997 GCA_964623445.1 uncultured Prevotella sp.
ATGAACAAAAAAGATGGTGCGTCTGTTTCGATGCACCATCTTTCCGTTTTTGCCTTACCCGCAAATTGCCCACAAAAGGGGCGGCCGCCGGATCACCGACGCCGCTCTTTTGTTATGCCGTGGCGGTAAGCATAAAGAAGTTTCTTCAAGTCAGCGATTTGCGTCCGCAGATCCGCGCCGAGGTCGGTGTCGGCCACAAGCATCCTGTGTGCGGACATTTCAACAATCTGGGTGGTGCTTACAATGTCTGTCCCACGCATTACGGCATCTGCCGCGCTGGTGAAAGGCTCGTGCTGCACGAGCTGGAAGCCACGGCTATGGTAGACGAGTGTGTATCCGGCTATGCCTGTCTCCTTATGGTAGGCCGAACTGAAACCACCGTCGATGACCATGAGACGGCCACCGGCCTTAATCGGGTTCTCCCCCTTTGATGCGTGGACTGGCACATGGCCATTGATGATGTGGCGCGTCGATCCCTCCACGCCAAACGCATCGAGGATGCGGTCGCAGACAGCCTCACTGTCACGCAGACGGAAATACCAACCTTTCTCCTCCTTGTACGTCTCTTTATCCTTCAGAAAGTATCGCTCGAATGTGGCCATCTTCGATTTGTCGAAAAGTGGACTGTCCTTTCCGCACCAGAGATAGAGGAAATAATCCACGGCGTAGGCGCGGTCGGCCTGTGGCGTGTCGTAAGTGAATGCGGAGCGAATGGTCATCTCCGTCTGCCTCATCAGTTCGCGACCGGAGCAACGCAGCCCGCCGCGCATCTCCACTTCCTTTAGCGTGCCGTCGGGATTGAGCGGCACAGAGGCATGGAAGAGCAGGTTGCCGTTGCAGATGGTGTACATGCTCCCATGACCGAGCAGCACGTTGATGTGGCGATGCAGCTTTTCACTCACCGCAAAAGAGTGGTGAAGACGCTCCATGAGTTGCGCCTCCTCTGGCGTAAGACGGTTGGGGGCAGACGGGTCTATGGTAGGGAAACGGTTGCTTTTCATCTCGTATTCCTTCCCGTCGATGATGCAAACGCCACGTTCGCGGTCGATGGCGGGGAGCAGGTCGCGGTCGGACATTCCCCACTCTGGATGGCGCGCAAAGATAGCTGCTTCGAGTTTAAGTTGTATGATGGTGATGGCCTTGTGCATAAGAGCCTCCAAACGGAGCGACTTCTCATCGACATCCCCACCGTTCAGCAGTTTCGGGCGGAACTCCTCGCAAGGGTCATCGCCGTAGGTATCCATGGCAAAGGTGGCCAGCGGCACAAGGTTGATGCCGTAGCCCTCCTCCAGCGTGGCAAGGTTGGCGTAGCGCAGCGAGAGGCGCAGCACGTTGCAAAGGCAGGCATCGTTGCCTGCGCAGGCCCCCATCCAGAGTATATCGTGGTTGCCCCACTGCAAATCCCAGCTGTGGTAACGCTGCATTATGTCCATGATGACGTGCGCCCCGGGGCCGCGATCGAAAATGTCGCCGAGGATGTGGAGCTGGTCTATGGCGAGGCGTTGTATCACGTTGCACAGTGCCACGATGAAGTCGTCTGCACGGCCAGTGGTTATTATGGTGTCGACGATCACATTGACATAGGCCGTCTTGTTGATGTCGCCGGCCTGTTCGTGAAGCAATTCCTCAATAATATAGCTGAAATCGGAGGGCAGCGACTTACGCACCTTTGAGCGAGTATACTTGCTGCTGACGTCGCGGCAAACCTTGACGAGTTGGTGGATGGTGATATGATACCAGTCTTCCAGCTCCGATTCCGTGGCCTTTATCAGTTCTATCTTTTGCTCGGGGTAATAAATCAGCGTGCAGAGTTCCTTTTTTTCAGACTCGCGCAGCGTATTGCCGAAAAGCTCGTTGACCTTTCGTTTTATGTTGCCAGAGGCGTTCTTCAGCACATGCTGGAATGCCTCATGCTCCCCGTGCAGGTCGGCAAGGAAGTGCTCCGTGCCCTTGGGCAAGTGGAGTATGGCTTCGAGGTTTATTATCTCCGTGCTTGCGTCGGCTACGGTGGGATAGAGTTTTGACAGTAGTTCGAGGTAGTGCGCGTCGTTCTGACGGCCGGCTTGATTGCTATTTGTCATTGTTCCTGTTTATGTTTTTCAGATAAATGCGAGCAAGCGTGAGGCACATAGCGGAATCAGTCCCGCCACAGTCTGTGATCCTTGATGCTCTTCAACATCATCGCGGCCTTGCGGTCGCTGCGCGGCGACAAGGGCATGAAGCCTTCTTCGAGGCCGGTCAGCTCGGCCATGACGTGCATGACGCGGGCTGCATGGGCAGTAAGTTTCCTCTCTTTCAGGCCTTCCGCAATCTTGTCTTCATCGAAAGCACACCGCCGCAGGGCCTGCACCATGGCCACAACATGAGCAAACGTCAGGCGATGGGTGTGCGCCAGCCGCTGCGATTGCCTCAAACGGTCGAGGAAAGTCTCCACGTCGGAGGGAGGGGAAGCCAAAGCCCCGGCCGCAGTCTCGCGCAATCCGGAGGGCGCATACGAATCCACGGAGGCGTAGAGGCGGCTGAAACCAGGCAGGTCGAGCACAGTCACTCCCTGTGCGAACACTGTGTTTACGCCCTCCTCACAAGCGAAGACGAGCAATTTGTGACGCATCTCGTCTGTCAATGCCGTGCAGGCTGCGCTCTCCTCGGCCGTGAGCCAGCGGGCATCACCTGCAATTCCAGCCTTGAATATGGCACGCAGTGCAAGCAATTCCCCACCGTCCATTGTCATGGCCACATCGGTGTCGAGCACTTTCTCGTATATGTCGAGCATCTGCCTGCCCATCTCTGCATGGCTGATGGTGTCTGTCACGAGCGAGTTGTAGACCGTCTCCACACGGCTGTTACGCCCCAGACGCAACAGGTTGGTGGCCTCCATGCGCCCCATGGCCACCACAGCGAAAGCCCGACGGAGGGCACGACGCTGGTAGACGACAAGTCGCGGCAACTTGTCCGTGAGGCGGCGTTGGTGCAAAATCCACGGTTCAAGTTGCCCGTGGGGCGTGAGCACCACTCTCGCGCCACGACGCGCAGCCATCGAAGAAGCCATGGCGAGCGACAGGTGCCAGCAGCCATGCACGTTAACAATGTTGGGATACCACGATGAGAGAGCCTTGCGCAACGCCCCTAACGAATGGCAGAGCCGCGTCTCCGCCTGTCCCTCCATGGCCTCTGCAAGCGTGGCAGCATAGAGGCGGGCAGCACTGTCGGCACTGACGAAAAAGTGCAAGACTCTCATTGCGATTCTTTGCTTTATCGATGGCAAAGTTAAGAAAACCATGCCAAACCACAAAGCGAACGCCACCTTTGTTTCACTAAACGACAAAACAGCCGTCCCTCACTATCGAAGAACGGCCTCCGGCTGTGCGCTGGCAAGGCTTCTGCATTCGCCAAACAAAGGGACGCATCCCCTACTCCACACCACCTAAAATGGACATGCGGCATTAGCCGCATCAAAGGCCAACGGGAAACGACTGTCGACCGCTCACCGTGTAATCACGCTTGTTGGAAAAACTGTGGCGCAGAAGCAGGGCTGCATTGTGCCATACCACACGGACTTCCATCAGAGGAACGCGCCAAAGGGGCAGCTTCTCACCCATATAGCACAATGCCTTACTGGCAATGACAAGACGGAGAGCCACAGTCAGCACAAAGAAGAAAACAGCAACGACGGCCAAAGGCACGTTCGACACGGCCACGGCATAGGCTGTCACTGCAATCTCTGCCACATAGTTGGCATGGAGGAAGAACTGATCGATGTCGAAAGCCAACCTCCACGAGAGGCTGCCGCGTAAATGGCGGCGCGTCTCCATGTAGCAAAGCATCGCGTTGCTACATGCCTTCCGCGACTGCCCGCATTGCTCCATGCGGGCTTCTGGCTCCAAGGCGACAGCCGTGCGATGGGGCTTTGCCAGTTCGTTCACAATGAAATCATACTCGCCGCGCAGATAGTATTCGTTGGCACGGAATCCCCCGCTCTCAACAAAGAGCGAGCGGCGCACTGCCAGACAGCCACAGCTGTGGCGATAGGCCGTGCCACGCTGTGCGCGATGCAAGGCGTAACACGAAGTAATGAAGCGCAGAAAGCGGCGGAAAGGCTTTGTTTTCACATCGTAATTGCAATACCCCATAACCATGTCCGTACCATCATCGCAGTGCGAAGCAATGGCCGCCAGCCAACGGTCGCCCACGGGACGGCAGTCGGCATCTACGAAAATGATCCACTCTCCGTGGGCGGCTCTCACCCCAAGCGTCATCGCCAGCTTTCGGCGGCTGATGTATCGGCTCGACTCCGGAATGAACGTGGAGTACAATCGGGCATTGCCTGCCTTCAGGCGGGTCAGCACATCATCGGTGTCGTCGGTCGAAGACTCGTCAACAACAATCACCTCAAAATCGCCTCCGTAGTCTTGCGAAAGTATGGCAGGCAGGTTTCTTTCAAGCTCCGCACCACTGTCATGGGCTGCGATGACCACCGACAAAGATGGAAACACGTCATCTTGCGCTGCCGCCCCACCCTTTCGCAGCCTGCGAAAGAAAACGTTGCACAGCGCGCTGGCTGCGACAAGCGCAGCCAGCGCGGCACAAATTAAGATCGTTGCTGTGTCGACAGACATTGCACCCAATTATCAACGCAATTCATCGCTCGTGCAAGCCTGCGGCAACGGGCGGCAGTTGTATTGCGAAGCCATTATCTCCCCGTATGCCCCAGCGGAACGAATGGCAATCAAGTCTCCACGATGGCAACGGTCTAATTCTGCCTGTTTGGCGAAGACATCGCTCGATTCGCATATCGGGCCAACCACATCGTAACGCTCGGCAGGCTCGTCGCTGGTTACGTTCTCAATCTTGTGGTAGGCATGATAGAGTGCAGGGCGGATGAGGTCGGTCATGCCAGCGTCTACAATGGCGAACTTCTTGGCCGTGCCCTGCTTCACATAGAGCAGTTTAGTAATTAGCGACCCGCACTGGCCGACGACCGCGCGTCCAAGCTCAAAATGCAGCGTCTGCCCCGGACGGAGGCGCAATTGCTTGGCGTAGGTGTCGAAATAAGCCTTGAAGTCGGGGATTGGCACGCGGTTGGGGTGCTGATAGTCGATGCCAAGTCCTCCGCCAACGTTGATGAGCGGCAGGGTGATATTAGCGCGTTCGAGACGTGCCTGAAGCTCATTAACACGATTGCAGAGCGCAGTGAAGTCGCCCATGTCAAGAATCTGCGAACCTATATGGAAATGAAGCCCCACGCAACGTACACTTGCCAGCTCGCCCGCATGTGCTATTGCACCCTCCATGTCAGCCATGGCTATGCCAAACTTATTCTCGGCCAAGCCCGTGGTGATGTTCGCATGAGTATGCGCACCTATATCGGGGTTTATCCTGAATGCCACATTGGCAATCTTTCCCATTCGCGCGGCAATCTCGGCTATGACATCAAGCTCGGCGAGGCTCTCCACGTTGAAGCAAGCAATGCCTTTCTCCAAGCCGAGTTCTATCTCCCAGTCGCTCTTGCCCACACCCGCAAAGACAATGCCAGACGGCGCAAAGCCGGCGCGGAGCGCGGCCTCAATCTCGCCCCCGCTCACGCAGTCTGCGCCAAGCCCAGCCTGTGCTACGGCCGCGAGTATCTTTGGATTGGCGTTGGCTTTCACCGCATAGTGGACTACAAAGCCCTCGTGGCGACCAGCCTCGGCCTTGATGGTTGCCAAGGTTGAGCGCAGCAAATCCATGTCGTAGAAGTAGAACGGAGTGCGCATAGCCTTGAACTTATCAACAGGAAACTGTCCTTTCATCTCTTATTCTGTTGTTGTGTGTTGGTTGTAGTGGTCGTGTCTTTACACTGCCGCTGTTTCATCGGTTTCTGCTTACTGCCCAGCAAAGAGTGTGTCGCTAAGGCTTTGCAGTGCCCTCTTCTTGTCCTCTTCGCGTATGAGGAACGAAATATTGTAGTTTGAGCCGCCATACGAAATCATGCGCACAGGGATGTTCTTCATCGCTTCCATGGCCAAAGTCTCGAAACCGACATTGCTCCAGTCGAGGTCGCCAACCACACAGATGATGCACATATTGCGGTCTACGGTCACTGTGCCATATTTCTTCAGCTCATCGACAATCTCTGTGAGATGCTTAACGGTGTCAATGCTCATCGAAACGCCCACCTCCGAAGTACACACCATGTCAATTGGTGTCTGATAGCTCTCGAATATCTCGAACACCTTGCGCAGGAATCCCGTTGCAAGCAACATACGACTGCTCTTTATCTTGATTGCCGTAATATTGTCCTTGGCTGCCACTGCCTTTATCTTGCCGCGCTCAGTCTTGTTGCTGATGGTTGTGCCCTCGGCCTCAGGATCCATTGTATTGAGCAGCCTTACAGGCACTCCGGCATATTTCGCAGGCTGCACGCAAGTGGGATGGAGAATCTTCGCACCGAAATAAGCCAGCTCGGCGGCCTCCTCGAAATGCAACTGGTGGACAGGCGATGTCTTCTCGACCACGCGCGGGTCGTTGTTATGCATACCGTCAATGTCTGTCCAAATCTGTATCTCCTCCGCACCAATGGCCGCCCCAACGAGCGATGCTGTGTAGTCGCTACCGCCACGCAGGAGATTGTCCACCTCGCCGTAAGCATTGCGGCAGATGAAACCCTGCGTAAGATACACCTGCGCCCCCTTGTTCTCATCGAGGATGGCGTTGAGCTTTTGCTTGATGTATGTCGAATCAGGTTCCGAGTTCTTGTCGGTGCGCATGAAGTCGAGAGCCGAAAGCAGTCCCACTTCTATTCCTTGCTCACGCATATAGTTGGCCACCATGTTCGTGCTGAGTATTTCCCCTTGCGCCACGATGCTCTTTTCTTCAAAGCTCGTGAAGAGCTCCTTGGTGAAAGAGCGCAGGTATGCGAACTCACTGGCGATGAACTCGCGCGTGCGTCCGCGCCACTCCTCGGTGGAGTACAGTTCTTCTACATGACCCATGTACTTGGCTTCGAGCCTGTTTATTATCTCGTTTGCCCCCTCCGGGTTCTTCTTGTAGAGGTAGTCGGATATTTCGACGAGTGCATTTGTCGTGCCCGACATTGCCGATAGCACCACGAACACCGGCTCGCCGGAAGCTACCACGAGCTTTGTCACGTCTTTCATTCTTGCCGGCGTTCCCACAGAGGTGCCGCCGAATTTCATCACTTTCATCTCTATTCGGTTTGGTCGTTATCTTTGTTTGTCTGTACGCTGAGAGCCTCGCCGTCTCCATCGTCGCCGTCAGCCAGAGCCATCTTATTGTAATCGCTGGTCACTTCGGCCAGTTTGCCGTCTGCGCAGCGATAGACTATGCCGGGGTACTTGTCGAGCAACGGCATGTTGTGCGTGCTCATAATTACCGATGTACCCGTCTGCGAGACATAGCGCAACAGCCTTATGATGTTCTCCGCCGTCTCTGGATCGAGGTTTCCCGTAGGTTCATCGGCAATGATGAGCTTTGGTTTGTTGAGCATGGCGCGCGCGATGGCTATGCGCTGTTGTTCGCCGCCAGACAGCTCGTGTGGCATACTTTGCGCCTTGTCCTCCATCCCGACATCGGCGAGCACCTCGGCGATGCGCTTCTTGATGCGCTTCTTGTCGCGCCAGCCTGTGGCGCGGAGCACGAAGCTGAGGTTCTTGGCCACCGTGCGGTCGCCAAGCAACTGGAAATCCTGAAAGATTATGCCCATCTGCCGCCGCAATGCGGGCACATGCTTACGCTTGAGACGCTTCAAGTCTTGCCCAAGCACCTCTGCCTTGGCGGCCTCGTCTACATCAAGCTCGAAATAGATGGTCTTCAACAGTGAACTCTTGCCTGAGCCGACGCGGCCTATCAGATAGATGAACTCACCCTCGTCGACATGGAAATTCACGCCGCTAAGCACCGGCTCATCGGCCTGCTGGTATATGTTTACACTTTTGTAGTCTACAAGCATGGCTGTTCCTCCGCACCCTTTGTCAGTGCTTGCGCCATCCGGGATCGTGGCGTACCTGCAATTCCTTTGCCAAATCCTCTATGCGCAGCCCCTTATGCGTGAGCAGCACGATGAGGTGGTAGAGCATGTCCGCACCCTCATAGACCAGCCGTTCGTTGCTGCCATTAACGGCTTCTATCACAGTTTCAAGGGCTTCCTCGCCCACTTTCTGCGCCATACGGTTCACGCCGTCCCTGAAGAGCGACGTGGTGTAGCTTCCCTCGGGCATCTCCTCATGCCGCTTTTCCACAAAATCCTGCAACTCCGTGAGGAAGAGCAGCGGGTTGGCGGCATTTGTCTCGCCCCAGCATGTGTCCGTTCCCGTGTGGCACGTAGGCCCATCTGGCTTGGCCTTGACAAGCAGCGCGTCGCCATCACAATCAACTGCGATGCTTACCATACGCAGGTAATTGCCTGATGTCTCGCCCTTTGTCCACAGGCAGTTGCGGCTGCGACTGAAAAAAGTCACCAGTCCGGCAGCAACTGTTTTCTCGTATGCCTCGCGGTTCATGTATCCGAGCATCAGCACTTTTCCCGTCGAAGCGTCCTGAACAATGGCGGGCACGAGGCCGTCGCCCTTGTCGAAATCTATTTCGTTGGTCGTTGTCATGTCCTTACGTTTATGTTGCAGCCTTTGAGGTAGGCTTTCAAATCCGCTATCTTGATTTCCCAGAAGTGGAACACGCTTGCGGCGAGTGCCGCGTCGGCATGGCCTTGGACGAAAGCGTCGCGGAAGTGTTCCATCGTGCCCGCGCCCCCACTGGCTATTATAGGTATGGTCAGACTGTCTGCGAGCGTGGCGAGAGTTTCGTTGGCATAGCCTTGCTTCACGCCGTCGTGATCCATGCTGGTGAACAGCAGTTCGCCCGCACCTCTCTCCTGCGCCTCCCGCGCCCACTCAAAGAGCTGACGTTCCGTGCGCAAGCGTCCGCCATTAAGGTAGCAGTGCCAGCCGTCGGCATCGTTGCGGGCATCGATGGCGCAGACACACACCTGACTGCCAAAGCGCGTGGCGATCTCGTCTATCAGATCGGGGCGGCGCAAAGCCGCGCTGTTCACGCTCACCTTGTCTGCCCCAGCCATCAACAGGCGTTCCACGTCGGCAATGGAGTTGATACCGCCACCCACCGTGAACGGGATGTTTATCTCTTCCGCCACACGTGAGACAAGGTCGGTGAACGTGTGCCGCCCCTCGTGACTGGCAGTTATGTCGAGATAGACAAGCTCATCGGCACCAGCCGCGCTGTATGCCTTGCCAAGCTCCACGGGGTCGCCCGCCCAACGCAGGTTGACGAAGTTCGTTCCCTTGACGGTTGTGCCGTCCTTAACGTCGAGGCAGGGTATTATGCGTTTTGCGAGTGCCATAGTTCCTCCATGTCTATCAGTCCCTCGTAGATGGCCTTGCCAAACACCACGGCGTGTACGCCAATGCTGTCGAGCAGCCTTATATCGTCGGCCGATGCCACGCCCCCACTGGCAATGAGGCGCACGCTGGGCAGTTCGCGCATGAGTAAGCGGTAGAGTTCCACCGAAGGGCCTTCGAGTGTGCCATCGCGGGAGATGTCGGTGCAGAGCACCTGCGTCAGTCCCTGTTCGGCATAGCTTCGGAGAAAGGGCACGAGGTCAAGCCCAGAGTCTTCCGTCCAGCCCTTGATGGCTATCTTTCCGTGGCGCACGTCAGCACCGATGATGATGCGTTCCGCCCCGAACCGTTCCGCCCACGCGAGCGTCTGTTCGGGATCAGTGGCCGCCACAGAACCTACCGTGACCATCGAAGCACCGCAATCGAACGCCGCCTCGATGTCTGCGTCTGACTTTATGCCGCCGCCGAAGTCTATTTCCATGTCTGTACTCTCGGCGAGGGCACGCAGCGTGGCCGTGTTGACGATGTGTCCGCCCCTCGCCCCATCGAGGTCGACCACGTGCAGTCGCTTGTAGCCTATGGACTCGAAGCCCCGTGCTATGGCCACCGGGTCTGCGCCGTAGTCGGTGGCACTGCCGTAATCACCCTGTCGCAGCCTCACACAGTGGCCGCCGATGATGTCGATGGCGGGAATCAGCTCTATCATAGTTCGAGGAAATTTCTCAATATGCGTTCGCCCACAGTCCCGCTTTTCTCCGGATGGAACTGCGTGGCGTAGAAGTTACCGCGCCCAATAGCCGCGCTATATGCCAGTATGTGGTCGGTTTGGGCAATGGTGTCGGCGCAGACAGGCACGTAGTAGCTATGTACGAAATAGGCGAAAGCTCCCTCCTCCACTCCCGCAAACAACGGCGAGGAGAGCGAGCGGAGCGCATTCCAGCCCATGGCGGGCACTTTGTCTTCATGGCGCGTTGGATGGAAGAGCCGCACATCTGCATCGAACACACCAATGCAGTCTGTCCCTCCTCCCTCCTCAGAGTGGCGGCACAGGAGCTGTTGGCCAATGCAGATGCCGAGCACGGGCTGACGCAGCGAAGCTATGAGGCGGTCGAGGCCGCGCTCGCGCAGATAGTCCATCGCACTGCGTGCCTCGCCCTGTCCCGGGAAAATCACGCGGTCGGCCCGCTGGAGCTGCTCTGCGTCATCGGTGAGCACAGGCTCTACACCGAGACGGCGCATGGCATTGGCCACGGAACGGACGTTGCCCGCGTTGTATTTCACAATTGCCACTTCCATCAGCTGAAGATTATGGTCTTGTTGCGATAGGTCAACACCTTACGCTCAATGTGCTTGGTAACGGCGCGAGAGAGCACGATTTTTTCGAGGTCGCGCCCTTTCAGCACAAGGCTCTCGGGCGTATCCTTATGGGATATGCGCACCACATCCTGCTCAATTATAGGGCCTGCGTCAAGCTCCGATGTCACGTAATGACTCGTTGCGCCTATGATCTTCACACCGCGCTCCCACGCCTGATGGTAGGGCTTTGCCCCGATGAAGGCGGGCAGGAACGAGTGGTGGATGTTTATGATGTGGTTGGGATATTGCTTTATCATGTCCTCGCTGATGATTTGCATGTAGCGGGCGAGCACGATGAACGTCACTTTCTCTTTCTTCAGCAGTTCCATCTCCGCCTTCTCCACCTCGGCCTTGTTGGAGTGGTCTTTGTTTATCGACCATACATAATAAGGTATGCCGAATTGCTCGGCCACATAGCGCAGGTTCTCGTGGTTGCTAACGATGCAGGGAATGTCCACGCTCCACTCACCAGCGTTGTAGCGGGCGAGCAGGTCGTAGAGACAGTGGCTCATCTTGCTCACGAATATGGCCATGCGCGGGCGCACCTCGCTGAAATAGAGATTGCACACCATCTGATAGCGGCGCGAATATAGCGTGTCGAGATATTCTTGAATTTTGTCACGCGGAATAAGGAACGTGTCAAGTTCCCACTCAATGCGCATGAAGAACATCCCGTCTCGGTGATCCACATACTGGTCGAGATAGACGATGTTGCCCTGATTGTCTGTTATGAACCTTGTCAACTCCGATATGATGCCCGGCTGGTCGGGGCAATGGAGCAACAGTATTGCTGTCGGTTTCATCGCTGTCTTTGGATTTATTCTCTTTTTCTTCCGCGCACGGCCTTGCCGCCGCTGTTCACGTCTTGACTGCCCGAGGCACTACAAACTCTCCGCACAATGGCCGAGGTTGACAAATGTCCCGAAATCGTCGGGCAAAGTTACGAAAATAATTCCACAACACCTGTTTTTGTTGCAGAAAATAAGAAAAGCGTCTCAATTGTTTACTATGTCTGCACTAATTCACTCGTTATACCTTGCGCGGTTTCATTTTGTGCAAAAAAGGATGGAGCATTCAGTGGCAGCTGAAATATAAATAAATGTACGAGGATGGAGGAAATCCCGTTCGCCCCAAATGCACTGTTCTACCCTGCATAAAGCACAATGAAGCCCATCTGACCGCCACCTTGTAACATACAGATATACAACGATTTGCAAAAGCTGCCTTATTGGACTGCAATAAGGCATTAATTGGCCTCCAATAAGGCATTAAATGCAATGCAATAAGGCAT
>CAZURD010000072.1:0-11997 GCA_964623445.1 uncultured Prevotella sp.
AGCCTTTATGGCACTGAAGCCAGCCGTTCAAACCATCATCCACAAGGCTGTTTTTAACCCGAATCGGTTTTGCCTGCAAAATAAAGGGTATCGGGCATCAAACAATGGGTTGGCAGTTTCATGGAAGCATTTGACAGCGACTGGCGTAGTTCTCGTACATAACATCAAGGACTACAATGGTAAAGTAAAATCCCTAAAAAATAGGTATTGCTTGACAATTTTAAGCCCTGTATCTTTGCAAAGATTAAAAACAGACATTGTTCGTTATAAATGCAAGTGCTTAAAGAATACATACGGAGTCGGATATTGACGATTGCTAGACGGCAGTTCGGGCAAAAAGGCTATTCCAAGACTTCCATGCGAGAAATAGCGGAGTTGTCAGGTATTGGTGTCGGAAATATCTATAACTATTTCACGAACAAAGACGAACTGTTCCGTGAGATAGTCCGTCCTGTCTTGTGTGCTTTGGAAGCCATGCTGCAAGAACACCACGGCATACGGGGCGAGGATATAATGATGATGCGGTCAGAAAAATACCTGAAATCCTGCATAGACGAATATGTTTCGTTGATTGACAAGCACCGCACACTGATGGGAATCCTGTTGTTCCGTGCGCAAGGTTCTTCATTGGAACGCTTCCGCGAGAATTATACCGACCGTTCTACAGAATTGGTCAAGGCGTGGTTCGCGTCCATGCAGCGGAAGCATCCAGAAATCAATACGGCAGTGTCTGACTTCATCATCCATCTGCATACTGTATGGATGTTCACGATGTTCGAGGAACTGCTGATGCATTCCGTGTCTCGGCAGGAAATGGAGGATATTTTGCACGATTACATTCTGTTTGAAATTCAAGGTTGGAGGGCAATTATCAAGATATGAGATACAGGCAACGCACATAAAGACAATCAGCCACGGCAGGGACGACTGGCAGGGAGGAAATCTTCACGGAGGTTTCCTCCCTTTTTATGAACAAATCTGAATATCGTTCACTATTAAAATAGAATAAAGATGAAACACGAGTTTAAGAGCATTGTGGCGGAAACACTGCTTATTCCGCTATATATGAGAGCCAAAGAAAGCCGCCAGAACAATCCCATCTTGTATGACAAGGCTGCGGAACGGTTGGCGGACAGTCTGGAATACGATTACTCCCAATTCGACGGGGCGAAGCTGAGCGAAGTGGGATGCGTGGTGCGCGGATGGTATTTCGACCGTGCCGTGCGGCGGTTTATAGAAGCGCATTCCCGTCCGATTGTCGTGAATGTGGGATGCGGACTGGACACCCGTTTCCAACGCATCGGAGGTGGAAAAGCGGTCTTTTATGATTTGGACTTGCCTGAGGTCATCGCGCTGCGCCGGGAGTTGACACCCGAACAGCCGGGCAATGTCTATATCGCGGCGTCCTTGCTGGAAACCGACTGGATGGACGACCTGCGCCGCAGGCATCCCGACGGGGAATTTATCTTCATTGTGGAAGGCGTGCTGATGTATTTTTACGAGAAACAGGTAAAAGCTTTCTTGCATCACGTGGCGAGCCGTTTCGGAGGAGGCGAACTGTGGTTCGACGTGTGTGGCACGATGATGAGCCGGCACGGAGTGAAGCCTGATTCCCTACGCAAACATGAGGCTCAAATCCGTTCTGGGTTGAGCGATGGGCATTTAGTGGAACAATGGGAGCCAACCTTACAACTCATCGAACAAGCCAACTATATGAAGTTTTTTCGCCCGCGTTGGGGATTCTTCTTCGGGCAGATATTGGGGAGGATGACGCGGCTATGCTACAAGTTCAGTTCGTTGCTTGGGTATAAAATCATTTCAAAATAACGTAATAACAATGGAGAAGTCAAAAAAGAAAGAAGGTTTGTCCCGACTGTTCTAGATAGCGGGGCAAAGGAAAGGTCTGCTTATATTGGTAGGTCTGCTGTCGGCTGGCAGCGCAGTATGTATGCTTGTGCCTTATTGGGCGGTTTATGAAATCTTGAAAGAGTTGTTATCTCATGGCGTAAATCCAGCCGCTTCGGACGGAGCAGGCATGATGCGTTGGGGATGGATAGCGTTTGGAGGGCTTGTCGGTGGACTGATATTGCTCTATGCTGCTCTGATGTCTTCGCATGTAGCGGCATTCCGTATTTTATATGGGTTGCGTGTCCGTTTGTCCGAACATATTGGCAAATTGCCTTTGGGATATTTGAACAACACTTCTACGGGAGCCATCAAGAAAACGATGGACCAGAACATCGAGAAGATAGAGGGCTTCATCGCCCACACCATCCCGGATTTGGTCAATGTTGTGGCTACGGTGGCGGTGATGCTGGTCATCTTTTTCTCTTTGGATGTGTGGCTGACTGTGGTCTGTCTGGCGGTCGTGGTGCTTAGCCTTTTCTTGCAATTCTCCAACTTCATGGGGAAACGGGCAAGGGAGTTCATGTCCATCTATTATGATGCACAGGAAAAGATGAGCGCATCTGCTGTGCAATATGTGCGTGGAATGCCTGTCGTCAAGATTTTCGGGCAAAGTGTCCGTTCTTTCCGCCAGTTCAATGCGGAGATACAGGCATACAAGACATTCGCCTTGAAGTGCTGTGACACTTATCAGAACGGGATGATAGCATTTACCGTCTTGCTCAATTCGATGGTGACATTCATCCTTCCGATGGGCATCCTGCTGTTGCAAGCCAGTCCGCAATCACTCTCATTGGCAGTGGTGTGGCTGTTCTTTATCATCATGGGGCCGGGTATGGCTTCCCCCGTTTACAAACTGACCTTTTTGGGAGGTAACACACTCGACATCAACGAAGGGGTAAACCGTATTGACCGCATATTGGAAAAGAAGCCTGTACCAGAGCCGGAACATCCGCAAGTGCCGACCGCTTACGATGTGGAGTTCCGTCATGTGTCATTTTCCTACGAAAACACGGAACAGGGAACACGGACGGAAGCCCTATGCGATGTCAGTTTCATAGCTCCGCAGGGAAAAATAACCGCCCTTGTTGGTCCGTCTGGAAGTGGAAAAACAACGGTTGCAAACCTGATACCCCGGTTCTGGGATGTGGGGCAAGGGAAAATCTGCATAGGTGGTTTGGATATACGTCAGATGGCTACCGCAAAACTGATGGACATGGTTTCATTCGTGTTTCAAGACACTTTCCTTTTTTACGACACGCTTTATGAGAACATTGCTGTCGGCTCTCCTGATGCTACGAAAGAAAAGGTGATAGCCGCCGCAAAAGCTGCCCAATGCCACGACTTCATAGAGCGTCTGCCACAAGGCTACGAAATACGGATAGGCGACAAAGGTGTGTTCTTGTCCGGCGGCGAAGCCCAACGGATATGTGTGGCTCGTGCAATATTGAAGAATGCGCCGATACTGGTGCTGGACGAAGCGACTGCCTTCGCTGACCCTGAAAACGAGCATAAAATGCAGATGGCTTTGCAATCGCTGATAAAGGACAAGACGGTCATCGTGATAGCCCACCGCCTTTCGTCCGTTATCTCCGCGCATCAGATTGTCGTCATGAAAGAAGGGCGCATCGTACAATGCGGAAAGCATGAACAACTGTCCGTGACCGAGGGCGTATATAAGAATATGTGGTATGCCTATACGAGCACATACCATTGGACGTTGAACAAAAATTAAAACAATCCGTCAAAAGGAATACATATTATAGCACATAAATGAAAGGAGAACTATATATGAACGCAATCAAAAACATTACAATAGGACATACCGAACGGCTTTATAAGCCAGTGGGTTGCACCATGCATGCCAACTTGGTTAATATCGTACCGTTTTGCCTTTCCATAGAGGCGATACACATCATTTTCAATGCGTTTGACGGAAGCAGACAGCCGCTCGACACGACCCGCTTGTGGTGGATATTCGGCGTTATGGTTGTGTATATGCTGGTCATGGCTTTAGCGGAACGGGCATCTTACCGTGCCAATTTCCGTGGAGCATACGAAATGAGTGCTTCGGGACGCTTGTCGCTGGCGGAACACCTGCGAAAACTTTCATTAGGCTTTCTGTCGAGACGTGACCCCAGCGACTTGTCCTCCATGCTTATTACGGATTTCATGATGGCAGAAACGGGAATCTCTCACCATCTGCCCCAATTGATGGGTGCAGTGGTTATGCCCGTGCTGGCTTTTGCTTCATTGATATGGATAGATTGGAGGATGGCGATCAGTATGTTTGCCGCCTTACCGTTTGCCTTGCTCGTCCTTTGGGCAAGTACAAAGGCGCAGCGGAAGCTGAGCGGCAGGCAAATCCAAGCGAAGATAAATGCAGGAAACCGATTGGAGGAATACTTGCAGGGCATCCGGGTGATGAAAGCCTACAATCTGTTGGGCGACCGTTTCGTCCGGCTGCGCGATGCCTTTGCCGAACTTCGCCGTGCCTGCATCCGTCAGGAAGCACTGTTAGGCCCGTTCGTCCTGTTGAGCATCACGATAGTTCGTGCAGGGCTGACCCTGATGGTGCTGTGTGGAACATACCTGCTGTTGGGAGGCCAACTTTCCATACTTGTGTTCGTGCTGTTTCTCGTAGTCGGTTCCCGTGTGTTCGACCCATTGACTTCCGCCCTGACCAATTTCACCGAGTTCCGATACTTTTCCATTGCAGGAGGACGTATCCTTTCCTTAATGAACGAGCCTGAAATGAAGGGAGAACGGCAATCCCCGGCGGCAGGCGACATCCGGTTTGAGAACGTATCGTTTGCCTATCAGGACAAGGAAGTGCTGCACGACATAACCGTCACGCTCCCCAAAAACTCCTTGACGGCTCTTGTAGGCCTTTCGGGTAGTGGGAAAAGCACGGTGATGAAACTTTGTGCCCGTTTCTACGACCCACAGAAAGGACGCATTTTCTTTGGCGGTATGCCGATGGACGAAATAGCCCCCGAAAGCCTGATGAGCCACATCTCTATGGTGTTCCAAGATGTCTATCTGTTTCAAGACACCATACGCAACAACATCCGTTTCGGCAAGACGGACGCGACGGACGAGGAAATCGTTGCTGCTGCCAAGAAAGCCTGTTGCCACGATTTCATCATGCGCTTGCCGCAAGGCTACGACACGATGGTGGGCGAAGGAGGCTGCACTTTGTCCGGAGGCGAGAAGCAACGCATATCCATCGCTCGTGCCATGCTGAAAGACGCACATATCATCCTGCTGGATGAAGCTACCGCCTCGCTCGACCCTGAAAATGAAGTAGAGGTGCAGAAAGCCATTGATACACTAATTAAAGGCCGTACAGTTATCGCCATTGCCCACAGACTTAAGACTATCAAGAATGCCGACCGGATAATCGTCTTGGACAACGGGCGGATAGAGGAAGAAGGCACACACGATGAGCTTATCCGAAAAGAAGGGCTATATGCCCATTTGTGGAATATACAAGAGAGTATTTCTGGCTGGAAACTGTAAATGGTATAAAAACTCAATATGATGGATGTCTGTTTTCTTCGTGGAACAGACATCCTTTTTAAACATCAAATTCTAAATGAATTTACAGAATAAGGTATTAGGAGGATATGTCTTTTTTAATCGTGCCTATAAGCTTTATCCCAAATCGGTCATTAGAATTTTTCGTGAGCAATGTGTAAGAGAGTAGTCTTATTATAGCTCAATTCTACATCATATGTTGAGGTTCTTGTGGATTGAAGCATACAAAAATCCCCCGAACGGGATTGGTCGGGGGATTTTTTGATACTTATTCTTTGTCTTGTGCGTCTATTGCTTTAATCTTTTCGCGTACAAGGTTCATCTCGTCCTTGAGCCGTTGAACTTTCTTCTTCATCTCGTCGATGAGCGAACTGCCTTTCTTGCTTGCTGCATTGAGGAAGCCTAGGTTGTTTTCGTAGGTCTGCACCTCGCTCTTTATGGACTCATACTGCCTCATCAGGCGTGCGCGCTCACTGTCGAGGGCGTTTTCTCCCTGCTCGGACATGTTCTTGATGCGGTTGCGGAAGTTGTTCATCCGACGGTTGGCGATGTTGATGTTCAGCTCTTTGCCGATGCGGTCGAGCTGTGCGCGGTATTCATCGTAGATCTTGTCCTTCTCTTTGAAAGGCACGTGGCCGATTGAATTGTATTCATCGACGAGCTTTTGCACAGCCTGTTGCACGTTGCCTTCGGCGTTGGCATCGATTGCTTTCAGCTTCTCCACCACATCACGCTTCTTTTCCAGGTTGGCGTGCTCTTCGCTGCGCTGCCCCGCGCCAGCCGCGTTGCGTGCTTCGAAGAAATGGTTGCAAGCCCCGAGGAACTCTGCCCACAGTTGGTCGCTAAGTTTCTTGGGCACCATGCCTATCGTGCGCCATTCCTTTTGCAGTGCTATTAGCTTGTCGGACGTGGACTTCCACTCGGTGCTGTCTTGCAGGGCTTTGGCCTTTTCGATGAGTGCGCGTTTCTTGTCGGCGTTTGTGCGGAGTGTTTCCTTCAGCGTTTTGAAGTATTCCGCCTTGCGTCCGAAGAAGTCGTCGCAAGCTGCGCGGAATCGCTCGAATATCTTGACGTTCATCTTTTGCGGGGCGAATCCGATGGTTTTCCACTCCGCTTGTATCTCGATGATTTGCTTGGTGTGGCGTTCCCAGTCTGCCGAGCCTTTGTTTTCCTCGGCTGCTATGGCCTCGACTTTCTCGCAGAGAGCCGTTTTCTTGGCGAGATTTTCCTCTTCTCCGGCTCTAAGTTGCTCGAAATGTTGTTGGTGACGCTTGTTAATGATGGTTGAAGCGGCCTTGAAGCGTGCCCATATCTGCTCGCGTAAGTCTTTTGCCACGGGACCTGTCTCGCGGTATTCCTGATGCAGTTTTTGCAGTTGGTGAAATGCGCTGACTGCATCTTTCTCCTCGGCCAGCTTCTCGGCGGCTTCGCAGAGCTTTATCTTTGCTTCCTGATTTTTCTTGAAGTCGTATTCCCTTGCTTCGCTGTTGAGCTTCAGCATGTCGTAGAATTGCTCGACATAGAGCTGATAGCTGCGCCACAACTCGTTGGCCTTGTTGGCCGGGACGCTCTTTATTTCCTTCCATTCCTGTTGCAGGGCCTTGAACTCATGGAATGTTTTGTTGGCCTCTTCGGGTGTCGTCACCATCGACTTAATCTTCTCGATGATTTCGATCTTGCGCTTGAGGTTGGCCTCTTTCTCCGCTTCTTGCTCTTTGAAGAGCTTTGCCCTGCGTTCCCTAATCACGCCCATTTCGGCCTTGAAGGCTTCCTCCGTCTCGTCGGGGACTATCCGATAGTCTTCGGGTTGGCCTCCGGTTTCGACGAACTCTTTTATTCGTTGTTCCCTTTCGGCTGTCGTCAGCTTATAGAATGTGGTTTTGAGCAGGTCAACTTCGTCTTTTGTTGGTGTCTCATCGCCATGTGCCAGTTCCTTGGCACGTTCGAGCACTTCCTCCTTTGTGGCGTAAGTCCTCTTTATTTTGGCTTTATCCTCGCTGTCAGATTCGTTCTGTCCCTGTTCGTCGGCAGTTTCTTGCTCTTCACTTTCGGGCTGTTCAGGCTCGGTCGTGTTGCTGTCTGCGTCCGCTTGTCCGCTTTCGGTGGCGGTCTCTTCGGGCGTGGCGGAGGCTTGTTCCGTTTCAGGTTCGGGCGTGGCCGTGTTGTCGTTGGCGTTTGCTTCTGTCGTGTTGGCCTCGTTCACGTCAGTTGTTGCGTCTTCGGCCTTGGCTTGTGCCTGTGTCGTCTGGCCGTTGTCGCCCGTTGCGCTGTTTTCGACCTTGTTCAGTTCTTCCGCATTGCCCATTGCTAGGGCCGTTTCTTGAGAGTCCATCGTTAAAACGTTTTGGTTCGTGATTGTGTGGTTGCCGCAGCTTTTGAGGCCGTGGCGGTAGTCGGCTCGTGTGGCGGCATGGCCGAAAGCGCGTTCCGTCAACGTGGCCGTTTTTATGCGCAAACTTACTTAAAAATATTGTATTCTCCTAATGTTGCTTGCCTTTTTTAATCCTTTTTGGGCTAAATGAGCCGCTTGTGGCGGAAAATCCACCAAAATATGGCAGACACGCTGGCCGATATTACGAGGGCGAGCACGAAGCCATATTTGCTGGTTTCAAGTCCGTTGATGAGGTTCATGCCGAAGAGGCTGGCCACGAGAGTAGGGAACATGAGCAATATTGAAACCGATGTCAGGGTTCGCATCACCGTGTTCATGTTGTTGTTGATGATGCTGGAGTAGGTGTCCATCGTCGATTCGAGAATGTCGGAGTATATGTTTGTGGTCTCCCTTGCCTGCGTCATCTCGATGTTCACGTCTTCGATGAGGTCAGCGTCAAGTTCGTCGACTTGCAGCTTGAATTTCAGTTTCGACAGCAGCGTCTCGTTTCCGCGTATCGACGTGTTGAAGTACGTTAGCGAATCTTGCAGGCGGCTTAGGCCGATTAGCGACTCGTTGTTCACCTCCCGGTCAAGGTTGCGCTTGGCTTTCTCTATGAGGCCGTTTATCTGTTTTAGCCTTTTGAGGTACCATACGGCCGAGGAGAGGAAGAGCCGGAAAATCATGTCAACGTGGTCGGTGAAGCCTTCGCCGCGCTTTTGCTGGTAGCTAACGAAGTCAATCATCATGTTTGTTTCGTAGTAGCACACCGTTATTGTCACGTCGCGCTTGTGTATGATGCCGAGCGGCACGGTGGTATATGGTGTGCGCGAGCGCACTTCCTTCACGTATGGTATGCGCAGGATTATCAGCATCCATCCGTCGTCGTACTCATAGCGTGCCCGCTCGTCGGTATCGCTGATGTCGGAAATGAAATAGTCGGGAATCTTGAATTTCTCTTCGAGCATCCGTTGGTCTTCTTCAGTGGGGCAAGTCACTTGAATCCAACAGTTGGGCTGCCACTCGGCAATGGTCGTCAGCCCTCCCACGGTGTTCCAATAGGTCTTCATCTTCGTTGTCCTCCTTGTTGCTTCGTAACCGCCGGCAATGCCGTCCGGTGTCAAATTTCCGTTGTTTTGGAGGCCAACCCAAGTCTGTGACGGGGCGTAGGGGTTCTCCCGCTTATGGCTTTGGCGTGAGTGATGCGCCTTCGTTTTGTGGCCGGCATTGCGCTGAAGCCCGGCCACAGCGTCACCGACTACTGTTCAGGCTTTTCTTTCTGCGCTTTGTGCGCGGCATGGAAACGAAAGCGACCCACACCCCGTGGTAGGCAAAGGGTTGGCGTTGTCCGCGTGATAGTCGTCCATGTCGTTTGTTAATGGTTTGACATTTGCCTTTCCCGCCCGTGGCGTGGCTACGCTTGCGGCGTGCGTTGCCTTTGTGGCGTTGTCCCTCCTTTGGGGCGGGTCGGCGTTAACCCCCAATCGGCCATTGAGTTTGGAGCTGACGACCGATTTGGGCTAAAAGTCGTGCAAAGATAGCTATTTTTTCAGAGCACAGGTCGTTTGCGCGGCACTTTGTTTGTTGTGTGCGGTTATTTTAAATGTTGTTGCGTGCTAATTTCTCGCCCTCACAATGCCCTCGATGTAGCTGCGGAGAATTTCTATGCCCGTTTCGTTGTCCCCGCCTTGTGGTATTATGATGTCGGCATACTTCTTCGTAGGCTCGATGAACTGTTCGTGCATGGGCTTTTTCATCTTCAGGTAGCGTTCGATGATTAGGTCGACCGTGCGTCCCCGTTCTGTCACGTCGCGCTGGAGGTTGCGTATGAAGCGTTCATCGGAGTCGGTGTCCACGAATATCTTCATGTCCATCATGTCGCGCAGTTCCTTGTTCAGCAGCACCATTATGCCCTCGACAATCACCACCGGCCTCGGCTCCACTCTTACGGTCTCGGCCTTCCGGCTGAAGTCTGCGTAGGAATAAACGGGCATTTCCACCGCGTTGCCCTCCTTCAGGCTGCGCACGTGGGCCACTAACAGTTTCCAGTCGAAAGCGTCGGGATGGTCGACATTGATGAAACGGCGTTCCTCCGGCGTAGCTTTCGACTCGTCGTTGTAGTAGGCATCGAGCGGAACCACCGACACATAGTGCGGCGGCAGAGCCTCTGCTATTTTTCGCACCACGGTGGTCTTGCCCGAGCCGGTGCCGCCCGCCACTCCAATTATTGTCATAGTATGCGTTCTTTATTTATAATATTCCTATGCTGTCGAACAGCCGTTGGTAGCTTTCCGCCTTTCGTTCGATGCTTAGTGGGTATGCGCGTGACGAACTTGGCAGCCGGTGGAGCTGCATCTTCCGTCCGCAGGCCTCGAAGTCGGTGTGGCTGCCCACCCGTGGTTCTGCCATGCCGTATCGCGAGCAGAGCGTGGCTGTGGCGAGTTGGCCGGCCGTTGCCACTGCGTGGCATTGCGGCAGGCGGCGCAGCAGGCCGTCGATGTCGGTTTGCTCCACTATCTCCAAGTCCTTGTCGGCGGCGGTGTCTTTCGTGCGTCTCACGCGCACGGCGGTGTCGAAGAGTGCCACTCCGCGTTCAGTGAGAAACTCCGTGAGCCGTTCCTTGTCGAAGCGGCGTTCGCCATCGATCACGAAATGCTCCTTGTCGCCGAAGAAGCAAAGGCCGAAAATGCGCCACATGTCGTTCTGGAAGTTGGGGTAATAGAAGTCCATGCACCATCGTTTCCGCGATGGCGGGAATGTGCCGAGCATGAGCAGTCGTGCCCCTGTTGGCAGGAACGGCTCGAAAGGGTGGCGTTCTTCGGTCATGCTGTCGTCGTGGTCGGGTAGGGCGCGCGTGTGCGTTTTCCCCATGAGCTTCGCTGGCGAGGTTTAGTTCTTTTGCTCCTTTATGAGATATGTCACCACAGGCAGGTGGTCGCTGAAGCCGTTGAGCCACATGCCGCCTGCGTGGGTGCGCTTAGGATAGCCCTTGTAGCGTCCTTCTTGCTGGAAGAGATAGTCGCGCTTGAAAATCTGATGCTTGAAGTATTTCAGCGTGGAGTAATCCTTTTTCCCGTCGCGGCAGAGCAGGTTGGGCGAGAGAATGATTTGGTCGAAGAGATTCCAGCTGCCGTCATAGAACAGCGTTCCGCTACCGCTGCGCAGCACGTTCCACCACGGGTTGTACATGTCGTCGTCGCCAACGTCCTTTATCTCGCGCTTGGCTTGCAGCACCACGGACATGGAACGGTTCGTGGGGTCATCGTTCATGTCGCCCATCACGATGACTTTCGTCTGCGGGTCGTCTCGGAGCAGGGAGTCCTTGATGGCCTTTATCTGTTCAGCTCCAATCTCCCGGTAGTAGGATGCGTTGAAGCGGCTTGGCAGGTGGTTCACGATCACTGCCACGCGCTCCCCTGCCAGTGTGCCGCTCACGGTGAGGAATCCGCGCGTGTAGTAGCTGCTGTCCTTTTCTTCGCGCATCGCGAAAGGCACGAGCTTCACGTCGGTGACGCTGAATAGCTTCGGGTTGTAGAGCATTGCGCAGTCGATGCCTCGGCGGTCGGGGCCTTCCACGTGGCAGAACTCATAGCCGCGCTGTGCCAGAGGCTCTTGCGCCACGAGGTCGGTGAGCACCTTTGAGTTCTCCACCTCGCTCACGCCGATTATCGTGCAGCCCACTTTGGGCAGCATGTCCGTGCCCATGTCGGCAAGCACGCGAGCCATGTTGCGCAGCTTGTTGGAGTATTTGAGTCCGTTCCATTTCATGCTTCCCGTGGGAAGATACTCATAGTCGTTCTTGCCATTGTCGTGGCAAGTGTCGAAGAGGTTCTCGAGGTTGTAGAACCCGATGGCATAGACGGAGTACTTCTTTTCCTGAGCCAAGCCCCGTGCGCATACGATGAGTGCGATGGCGATGAGTAAGATGTATTTTTTCATGTTCGGTTGATGTTTCAGTAAGGTTGTCTCGCGGCTGCCTTCACCATGTGCATGGTGGATTCTCATGCCGGCACAGTATGGGCACGCACGCGATGTGAAATCTGTCCGCTTATTGCCGGGCACGGCTTTCTTCTGCAAATATCGTAAATAAAGTTGAAAGAAACAATGCCAGCGGGTAAACATTGTCAAAACTTTAATTAAATCTTAGAAACTGTTTCGAATTTATCGTGCGATGATTTGGG
>CAZURD010000073.1:0-11775 GCA_964623445.1 uncultured Prevotella sp.
GCCTCAAAAACTCATCCCAAATCATCGCACGATAAATTCAAAACAGCTTCTAAAAATGGTTCATTGTGCCCTGCTTGTGCGTCAAGTCCGCTCTGGTGGGCTGTTGTTTGGGGCTTGATGCACACAAAAAAGAAAGGGGCGGCATAGAATGCCGCCCCTTGGGTGTAGATGTCTTGCGCCGTGACTGCGGCCTTGCGGCCTTTGCGTCCGTGCCCGGCATTGTTCATGCTGCTTGCTTTCCTCTTTTCAGCGCGTTCATCACTTTCTCGTAATAGCGTTGTGTGTGCTTCACGCTGTAGTTGAGTCCGCCGTTCCATGTGCGTATCGCTCTCTCCACGTTGTTTGACGGATTGTGGTGCGACTGAATCAGAAGGAACATCTCCTTCGACTTCGTTACGCTGAAACGGTCGCCAAGGGTGAAGCGTTTGCTGCTCTTTCTCCCCTTCAGGATGTTGTTGCATTCCCTTACTAAAATCGGCGTTATCTGCATTGCGCCGCACGAATTGCCACTGATGGCGTTGGGGTTGCCTTGGCTTTCCACTTGGATTATCGCCTCCATCACCGGTTCCCAGTCGAACGCTCCGCTTGCGTTGTCGGTGTTGCCGAGCGCAATGGCCGGCAGCAAGGTGTACAGGGCGACAATCATTGCAATTGTCTTTCTCTTCATCATGTTCTTTTTGTGGGGCGCGGCCGTTCCCATACGTCCGCTTGGATGGGGCTGCCAAAAGTGGCAAGTTGCCCGTCCGTGCCCTTGTTATTATCCTAAACAGTGACCATCCCAACACGGGATTCTCGCGTCATACAATTATGTTATCGGGTGCAAAGTTAGGCATTGACGGCCAAACAGCGTCATTTTGTTAAGGTGTTTTAACTGTTAATGGACGAAACACACGTTTCCTTTAGTTAAAAAAGACTTTTTAGTACGTGCTTTTCTGGTTATTTTCGGCAACCGTACTTATATTTGCAATAGGGAAACGACCAAAAAGAAGTGTAACAAACAAAAGCAAAGGAGGACAACAAATGAAGACCATCATCGCGAAAGCAATGTTAGCCGTCATTTGCGCAATGGCGTTCAGCGCACCCGTACAGGCCGACAACGACAAGCCGATAGAGGTGAGCCAGCTTCCGACGGCGGCGCAACAAGTGATCACGGCCAATTTCTCCGATAAGAAGGTGGCACTGGCCAAGGTGGAAACCGGACTTCTGGAGAAGAGATACGACGTGATTTTCACCACTGGAGAGAAGATTGAGTTCGACCGCAAGGGCAACTGGACGGAGATAGACTGCAAGCTGTCGGCAGTGCCGGAGAGCCTCGTGCCGGAGAAAATCAAGGCATACGTAAGCTCCAACTATGCTGGGAACGGGATTCTCAAGATAGAGCGCGACAGCCGGGAGTATGAGGTGAAGCTCTCCAATGGCATTGAAATCACGTTCAACACCAACTTCGTCGTCATAGACATCGACTGACATCGGCAGCGCAGTGGTCGCTCGCAAAGTTGGCGACCACTGCCGTTCCGTTGCCTGTTACAGAGAGTGCCTGCACCGTCAGAGACTTGTCTCCGATGGCGCAGGCACTCTCTTTTTCTTTCTGTTGTGCTACCTTTGCCGCCTCATTCGGGCTTTTCCTCGATGCGCTTGCGCATCAACCGCCCAACGGCACCCCACGAGGGCATCCGCTTCATGGTGGCTCTGACGGGCTGAATGTTCCACAATAGGAATACTATGAGCACCGCCGTGGCTATGATGCAGGTCGCGCCGTAGAGCTGTTTCACGGTGACGAGCGTGAGCTGCGTCCCGTCGTAGCCGAGGGCGCGGGCCGTGTTGCCGGCCAGTCCGGAGCGCATCATGTAGCCGTATATGCCCGAGCATATCGTCTCCACCACGCCGTTGCGCACGAAGCCCACCATCGTCAGGCCCATGAAGAAGTGGCTGAACGGCATCACTTCCTCCAAGTAGATGGTCAGCGTGGTGAAGAATATGCCCACGCCGAACGTCCGGCACCATATCGGCACGTAGAGCCTGTCGAGCGGCAGTCCGGGGCTTACCACGAAATACATGGCCACCTCGTAGGTCAGCAGGGTGGCCATGCCCACGGTGAGCAGGGTGGTGAACTTGCGGCGGAACACTTTCACCCACACCAACACGAACAGGCAGCCGCACAGTGTGCCGACCCATTCCACGATGTAGAGCACCGATGTGGTGAGCGTGCCATAGTGGAGAACGCTCCCTGTGAGTGCCGTCTGGAGCACTTTCGGCGTGGAACTGACCAGCTCCACAATGGCGAAGAGCGCCAACAGGGGCAGCAGCCTTTTGTATCGCCACGCCATCGGGTCGATGTAGGGATGGCGTATGTGGAGCATACGGCCTATTGTCAGTGCCGCCGTGACGGGAATTATTAGCAATACGCGGCGTATCGGCGCGCCGTCGAGCCAGTTGTAGTGCTCCCCGTAGTTGAACACGAAAATCACTTCAATCATAAGTGCCGACCAGAGCAGGCATCCCAGCCAATCGACGCTGATGAGCGGCAGCGGCTTTTTCAGCGGGCAGAAAGGTCGGGTGAGCACCGCCACGGTCAGTGCCGCCATGAGCATCACGCCCGCCATGAACCAGTTCATGGCCTGCCATTGCTGAAACGAGTAGCAGAGGTGGGACGTAATCCACGGCGAGAGGCTCATGTTGCCGAGTACCACGCAGTAGAGCAGGGGGAAGAACACGGCAAAGTCGCGCTTGGGTGTCATCCAGAGCTGTATGTTCGACATGCACTCAAACGTGCCGCAGAGCTTGAAGAAGCCCGCGATGTAGCCCAGGAGGCAAAGCGTCGGGACGTTCTCCGTGGTGGTGATGAGCACGTCGCAGACCGCTATGGCCAGCGCGGAGGTGAGCAGCAGGCTCTTGTTGGCAAAGCGGAACTTCAGGCGGAAGAGCAGCGGGAACGGCATATTTACGCCTACTACGCTGCAAAGCACCACCATCAGCACGTCTTCGCGCATCAGGCATGTGTCGCCCATCATGCCGGAGAGCGCACCGGAGTACACGCCGCCAGACATTTGGAAGCAGAAAGCGATGGCGAGGTAAATCCACGGCTGTGCCTTCTTGGGCACAAAGCCGCGCATCATGGGCATGACGAATGGTCCGCCGAGAGGTGGTGGCGATGGCATTTTTTATTGTCTTTTTATGTTTTGTGGGAAGTTGGCGAGGGCTTTCCTTGTGGCGGCGTGTCAGTATTTTACCTCTGCCTCCACGTTGAGTCCGGCGCGCAGTTTGGCCACGTCTTCAGGGCTGTTGCCCTCGGCGAGGGCTATGCGCACGGGCACGCGCTGCTCCACCTTGACAAAGTTGCCGGTGGCATTGTCGGCCGGCACCATCGAGTAGGCCAGTCCCGTGGCGGGGCTTAGTGACTCCACCACGCCCCGGAACGTCACTCCCGGCAGCGCGTCGGCGGTGAACTCCACTTCCTGTCCCACGTCGATGTGCTTCAGCTGCGTCTCGCGGTAGTTGGCAATCACCCACACTTGGGCATCGTCCACGATTTTCGCCAGTTCCTGCCCGGGCTGCACGAGCTGTCCCTCGTGTATGTCCTTGCGTCCCATTACGCCGTCGGCGGGAGCCGTGATGACGGTGTAGGAGAGGTTGAGTTGCGCCATGTTCCACTCAGCTTCGGCCACGCCCACGCTCTCCGTGTGCTGGTCGAGGCGGCGCACCTGCCCGTCCTTGGCGCGTGCCGACGATGCGCGTCCGGCGCGTGCGCGGTCGTATCGGGCTTGCGCCGTTTCGTAGCGCGCCTTAGCGTCGTCGTATTGCTGTTGCGTCACTGCGCCTTTCTTCAGCAGGGCGGCATAGCGTTCGTGGTCTTCGGCGGCTCGCCGCAGTTCCACGAGGGCCTCGTCTTCGCCTGCCGTGGCTGCGCGCACCTCGTCGGTGGCGGCATCCACGCCGGCCGAGAGCACGGGAGTGCCCGAGCGCGACTGCCGGAGTGCGGCCTCGGCGCGCGCCAGTGCGAGGCGGTGGTCGGCATCATCGATTATCACGAGCGTGTCGCCACGGTTCACGTGCTGGTATTCCTCGAAGCGCACTTCCTTGATGAATCCCTGCACGCGCGTGTTTATTGGCGTGATGTGGCGTTGCACTTGCGCGTCGTCAGTGTATTCCACGTTGCCCCAATGGCCGATGTTCCCGAACGCATAGGCCGCTGCGGCCAGCAACACCACTGCGGCCACGGCATTGAACACTCTCTTTGTCGTTTTCTTGTTCATTGTCTTCGTTTTTGTTTTATGCCCCGAAATGCCTCCCCGTCCCGCGCATTGTCAGGCGGCGGAGGCTGTCGTGGGAGCAAAATGTCGGTCGCTGACAGTGCCTTGGCTGTCTGCCGACGGATTTTTGTCAGATTTCCCCGGCGAGATATTCCATCTTGTAGTATGCGAAGGCTATGTTCGCCCGCGCGTCGGCCTCGCCCAACTCCGCGTCGAGGCGTGCGTTGGCAGCGTCTATCATGTCGGTGACGAGAGCCATTTGGTTGAGGTATCGGTCGTTGACCACGTTGTAATTCTGCGTGGCCAGCTCCACGCTCTTGCGCTTTGTGCGCAGTTCCGTGTAGGACTGCATGTAGAGCGTGTGTGCCTCCTGCACGTCGTCGCCGAGCCTTTCCTGCGTCACGGCGCGGCTCTCGTGGCTTTGCAGCAGTTCGGCCTTGGCCTTGCGCACCTCCTTGTTGGCCTTGAACAGCGAGCTTATGGAGTAGCTCACGCCGATGCCGACGTACCAAATGTTGAAGTTGTTGTCTATCGGCGGTATGTCGTAGGTGAACGGCCCGCTGAAGTTGTCGGCCGCGAAGATGTCCACTTCGGGCAGTTTTGCGCTCCGCGCCATGCGCAGCCGCTGTTCGGCGGCCTGCGTTTCGAGTGTGGCGAGGCGCAGTGTGGGCGACGATTCGGCCGCCCTCTGCTGCCATGCCGCCTCGCTGTCGGTGGCGAACGTGGCGGCGAGCAGTGTCGTGTCGGGCACGATGGTCGCCTCGTCCACGCCCAGTGCGGTGCAAAGGCGGTGGTTCAGTATGTCGCGGTTGTCGCGGATGCGGCGGAGAGCCAGCTTCAGCGTTTCGATTTGCAGCTCATAGCGCGTCACGTCGTTGGCTATGGCCATGCCTTGGTCGAGTTTTGCCCGGATGTGTTCCACGAGCTGTTCGGCCAGCGCGATGTTGCTCTCGTAGACCCTTATGCCGTTGTCGGCCTTGTAGATGTCGAGGTAAAGCCCGAGGGCGAGGAATCGTTGCGCGGCTCGCGTGGCTTCCACGCTGGTCTCGGCCTGCTGCCGCCTCACCTCCGCGAGGCGCACGGAGGCATCGATTGAGCCGCCGGCATAGACCGTCTGCCGCGCTTCGAGGGTGAAGCTGTTGCCCCAATGGGGCTGCGAGAACGTCGTGGCGTTGGAGAAGTCGCGGTCGGTCATCAATACGTTGCCGTTGTACGTGGCGGCCAGCGATGCCGTCACGTCGGGCAGGCGGCGGTTCTTGGCCACGTCCACGTCGCTCTTGGCCACGTCCACGCCGGCCTTGCTGAGCCGCAGGTCGGCGTTGCCCGTTTCCACGAGGGAGAAGAGCTGCTCCACCGTCATTGGCTGGAGAGACTGGGAGTGTACGGCGTAAGGCGCGGCGAAGAGGGCCGCGATGGCCGGAACACACAGTTGTCGTAGCTTGTACATGGATGGTTGAATATACAGAAATGTTTGAAAATCGGGTGCAAAGGTAGACATTTCGCCTCGCACGTGCATTGCACTTTTTTCGCACCGAATGGGATTTTTGGGAACGGTAAATGCTGTTTTCATGTATTTTTTGCGACATTTGCAGCATAAAAATGGTATTAATGGCAACAAAAACGATAGGTGTAGGCACGGCAACCTCCATCCCCCGCACCCGCCTTTGGGCCACCGACATGGCTGTTTTGGCCGACGGCTATCGGGCTGTGGGGCGCGGCGCATTCGTGGTGTGTCGTCGCGGCGAGGCCACGCTGTCTGTGGACTTTCGCCGCTATGGGCTTTCTGGGGGCGGCGTGGTGGTGCTTTTCCCCGACGAAGTGCTGCGCCTTGAAGATGTGTCGGACGGCTTTTGCGCCGACGTGCTTGACTATGATGCCGACATTCTGCGCGAGGCCTGCCTGCACGTGGAGCACACCGTCTACACCGTGATGCGCGAAGACCGCTGTCTGGAGGCCTATCCCGCTGCCCGGGAGGCTGCGGTGTGTATGTTCGCCGTGCTGTGGGTGTACGCACGCCAGCAGGGGTGCGCGTGCTTCGATCGCATCGTTGTCAGTCAGCTGGGCACATTCTTCATGGGGTTCCACGACTGGTGTCGCCGCAATCCGCCCCTGCCTGCGGGCAATTCGGCGACACGCCGCACGGAGGAACTCTTCGGGGCGTTCATGGCGTTGGTGGAAAGGCATCACCGCGAGTGGCGTTCGGTGGCACAGTATGCCTCGCAACTTAACATATCGGCAAAATATCTCACGGGCATCGTGAGGCGCGTCACGGGTCATACGCCCAAGGAAATCATCGACGAGTGCGTGGCGCATCAAATAAAACTCGCCCTCCGCACGAGCGACAGGAGCGTGAAGCAGATAGCGTGGGACTACAACTTCAGCGACAACTCTTTCTTCTGTCGCTATTTCAAACTTCGCACGGGGCTTACGCCGCAGCAGTTTCGGCGCGAGGCAAAGGGACGCTGACGGGGTGGGGGAGCACTGCCGTGGGGCGTTTGGCCGCAATCTGCCATCGCGGGCAAGGCTCTTTCGCCATGCCGTTGCGAAAGAACGGCTGAACTTCGATATGCTCAACTAAAAGCGAGGGGATTCCGTCTCGTTTTCAGTCGATGCCTTATTGTGCGGCAACGAATGCCTTATTGGAGTGCGATTAATGCCTCGTTGGACTGCATTTAATGCTGTTTTGCAACCCAACGAGGCATCTTTTGCAAACCGTTGCAAGCCAGAGCGTTAAGCAAAACAATCCCGCCCCGCTTCCATTAATGTTTTTAAGTTAACGGAAACGGGGCGGGATTGGAAATCAGTTTGGAAGTGTCGTTTCGGGCTTCAGTGCCCCACTTTCACATCAGAGAGCCACCTTTATTGTCACGGCCTCGCTGCCGTGCCATCCTTTCAGGATGTACGCGCCGGTCGTTACGGCAGGCGTGGCGCAGTGGCTGTCGGTGTTGGCCACGAAGCCCGCTACGCTTCTGCCGCCCATGTCATACAGGGTGAAGTTCCAGCCGGCATAGCCGTTGACCACAATCTGTCCGTTGCGGGCGTAGATGGCGCGTGCGGCCTCTGTCTGGTTGATACCGTCGGAGACGTTCACAGTGATGTAAATGTCGTGCTCCGTCACCACGCCGTTTGACTCGGCGGCCAGCGTGGCCTTGGTGGAGCCGGCGGCCACGGGAGTGATGGTGAGGGTCTTGCCGTCAAGCTGGACTGCCGCGATGTTGGCATCGGCACTGTCGGCCAGCGTGATGGAGATGTTGTAGGCAATGTTGTCTTGGTCAATCACGGCCTCTGTCAGGTCGATTTCGTGTGCCTCGTTTCCTGCGGTGAGGGTCACGTTGCCCTCCACGCCGTCAAATTCAGGCGCATACTTGTCGGGGAACACAGGCAGCTTCGGGAACCAGTAGTATTGCTTCAGGCGGACGGTCTTCTTCAGTTCGCCCGTAGTGCCGTCCACGAGGTGCAGCCAGTTGTGCTCGTAGTTGGTGCCATATCCCGATTGCGTGGTCAGGATGAGCAGTTCGCCGTCGCGGTCGTCGTATCTCGGCGAGCCGTAGGTGGTCTGGGTCTGTCCCTCGGTGTCGGCCTCAAAGCCCTCGTCGTCGAGGCTGAATAGAGGTTGCAGCTCGTCGATGTCTGTCCCAATCTCGTAGCGGTAGTATTCCGCGCCGCCTCCGGTGATGTCGGAGCCGGTGTTCCAGTACAGCACGTTCTCGGTGCGGCTTGCGCAGAACGGCACGGGCTTCCACGAACTCCACATGCAGCTTATGCTGCCCTCGGGGAGTTTGAGTGCCTGCGTTACTTCGAGCGTCTCGGGGTCAACGCAGCGTATTGTGTCTGACGAGGCAAGCCACACCATGCCGTCGGCGGCCTGTGTCAGTCCCTGTATGCTGCTGTCGTGGATGGTTGTGACGATGGTGTCGGCATCAATGTCTATGACGTGCGTGCCTGTGCTCTGCTGCACGGCGAACACATAGCGGCCTGCCTTGAGCATGTCGCCCGTCTGTCCGGAGTAGAGGCTTGCGCCCTGCGTGCCGTCGATGATGCTGCCAACGGCCATGCTGTCGATGTCGAACGTCACCACGCCGGCAGTAGTCCCGAGGTAAGCCTTGTGCGGATTGACACCCACCACGGAGCGGCCGTCGCCCCCGCCGATGGTTTCAAAGCCGGCGATCTTCTTCAGCGTCTTTGCGTCGAGCACAACGAGGCGGCCTCCACCATTGGTCGTATCGTCGCCGCCGTCGGCAGCCTGCTTCGACATCACGAACATCTTGCCGCCGTAGACGGTGGCCGAGCACGACGTTGCGCCAAATGCCTCGCCCGGATTCTCGCGCTCGTAGACGCGGTACATCAGGCTGTCGTCGGCCGTGAGGAAGTTCATGTCGCCGTTCTCGTGGCCATACCAAGCCTCGTTGAGGATGAACGTGCCGTCCTCATAACCGTCGAACTGGCTGCGGTCCGGCTCTGTGACGATCACTTTCACGGTGGCCTTTGCGCCCTGCCCGTCGGCTGCTTCGATGATGAGGTTGGTCTCGCCAGCCTTGTGGGCTATGATGTTGTCCTGATAGAAGCTGGCGATGGACGGGTCTTCGATGGTGTAGCTCACGGCCGTATAGTCAGCATCGGCAGGCAGCACGGTCACGTCGGGCTTCGGACATAAGTCGCGTTCCTCGATGGTGATCACGTCGCCACCCTCCACCTCGATGCTTTCCACAGGCTGGTAGCATTTCACCGTGAGTTCGTATGATGCGCTGATGGTCGGGTCGAACGTGCTTGTGGCGGTGATAGTGGTTGTGCCTTCCTGCACGGTGGCAGTGGCAACGCCCGTTGTCTTGTTCACCGTGGCCACGCTCTCGTTGCTGCTGGTGTAGGTCAGGCCGGTGTATGTGGCATCGGAGGGCAGCAGCGTGACTTCGTTCTCTGCCGTTTGCCTTATGCCCACCTCCTTTTCGGCCTCGGCAAAGGCTATCGACGTGATAGGCTTCTCGGGCGCGACGACGGTGACGCGGCACGTGTCTGAATAGTAGTAGGCACTGTTTATGCGGGCGCGCATCACGAGGAGCACGTCTCCTGTCTTGTCGCCTGCGAAGGTGACCTTGCCGTTTATTGCCGAGCTTGAGCTTGTGACGGAGCTGATCACGGTGCGGTCTGTCTTGCCGTTGCTGTCGAGAACGTACCAAGTTAGCGTGCTCACGCTAAGCCCTGTTGCCCCGAGGACGACAGGGATGGAGCAGTTGTCGGCTATGGGCAGCGTCAGTTCGTCGGGTATGGCCACGCCCGTGGCAGGCTCAGGCAGATAGAAGAAGTAGTCGGCATCGTCTGTCAGGCTCTCGCCGGAGAATGAGGTGTATGCCCAATAGTCCACCGAGCCGTCGCTCAGTGTGCGATCCCCAGCCGCGAAATTGCTGTAACCGAGGTCAGAGTCGGCGTTGTCGGCCACATAATAGCTCCAGTAGCCGTTGTACCAGCCAGCCTTCCAATGGTCGGTGGAGTCGCTTGCCGTGTAGCTGTCGAAGTCGTAGCCCGATGTGCGGGCAATTCCGTCCTCGTCCACTTCCACGTATTCACTGCCCGACTTGACAAGACTCACGTCCTGGTTTCCGTTGAGGTCGAATCCGAATCCGCCAATGGAAGTGCCATACTGCGTTCCTTCATACGCGAGCATGTAGAGGCGCGGGTCGGCGGCGGCAATGTCCCTGAGCATCTTTTCGCCCGTGGCCTCGTCGTAGCGGTAGCCCCATACGAGCTTTTCTGCGCCCTTGCCGTCGTGCCATTCAAGGATGAGGTAGGACGTGTTGCTGCCCTCTCCCACGAAATAGCGGACATTCTCGGGGTCGAAAGACTGGCCATCTGTCGTGGCGGCAATCTTCTTTGCGGGGGCGGTCTTCAGTTGGCGAGGCACGCCCTGCACATTGACGGTCTGCTGTGCGCAAATGCCCGTGACGAACAGGCAGGCAAAGCAGAACAGAGATAAAACTCTTTTCATGTTGGTTTGCTTGTTTTTTGGAAAATGTTGAAGTTATGGTGTCAGAGTGTCCGAAGTCCCGCTTGACGGATGAGGCTGCGGATGCCGCAAGAAGCGGCATCCTTGCGTCGCCGTCAGCAGGCGTGGGCGAAGTTACTGCGCGAGGTGCAGGTCGGTTACTCCCATCACCTCTGTCGAGGTCTCGCCGAGCCAGCCGCAGTATTGGTTCACGCCGGTGTAGATCTTAACGAAGTCTATTCCGGGCAGGCTGACGCTGTTGCCATCGGCATCCACGGCCCAGTCGATGTCGAAGTTCGACGTGTCGTCGGCGTTCAGTCCGTTGTCGGCATACCCCCAGTCGAAGGCGTAGAACACCCAGTACGTGCCTTGCCCGCTCTCGTCCACGGCGTTGTCGGGCAGCAGAGTGCCGCTGAATATCATGTAGTCGTCGTCAATCCACTGCGGGTAATAGTCCTGCTTGTGGTATGTGTTCTTGCAGACGTAGCCCTCGTTGCCTATGTTGTCTGTCCAAAGGATGTATTCGGCATCGGAGTTCCACTGCTCGTTCTCGCCGCCGGGCACGGCCACGTGGCCCTCCTCGGGGCGGTAGTAGGTTATCTCGTAGCCCTTGACGGTGGTTTCCTTGTGGTATTCGCTTCCGGCCAGCTCATACCATTCATCATCGTCGGGGATGCCGTTCTTGTTCCTGTCGTAGGCCACCATCACTATGCCCGGCTCGCTGCTGCCTCCCGCTGCCGATGCGTCGGTGTTGGGGTTTGCGCTGGAGTAGAAAGTGTTGCCAAGCACCTTGAAGTCGTATTGGCCATGCACGTTGACGATGGTGTGGTCGAAGCCGCACACAACGTAGCCTCCGTAGCTGCCGAGGCTAACCAGTCCCCGCGTGTTGTAGCCTATGGATTCGAGAACCTTGCGGTTCATGTCGCTTTGCGTGTCGCCCTCACTGTACTCGGGAAGCTCGTTGACGAACTGTCCTGGCGCGGGTCGGTAGTCGGGCACGGAGGTGACGTAGGGCGAGTATTCGTCGGCCTCTGTCACCACGGTTATTGCGAACTCGATGTCCGTCTGCACGCCAGCGGTGTCGGTGGCCAGCATCGTTATGTCGTAAGTTCCCGGTGTGAGGGCGATGAATTCGAGCGAGTCGGCCGCTGCGAGGAGAGAGTCTCCCGACATCCACTGTATGTCGTAGCGGTTGCTCTCGGTTATGGTGGGACTCACGTTGAGCACCTTGCACCTCTCCACGCTGAAGCCGCCGTCCGGCTCCACGATGCGGATGCCGCCGTCGTCGCTGTCGCTTCCGTCACCGGCCTCGCTGTCCGTCTGCGGCGGCTCTTCCGTCGCCAGCGGCTCGTCGTCGCTGGAGCAGGCCGCCAAGGCAAGCATGGAACAGGCCAGTGCGGCGTAGAATTGTAGACGCATTCTTTTCATTGTCTTGCTTGTTGGTTGTGTGTCTTGTTTATGTCGGATGTCATTGGCGTGCCGTCCGTCCGGCGGTCACTTTATGAGGAAGGCGAAGTGGGCAGGGATGTCGCCCGTGGTGACAGACCA
>CAZURD010000074.1:0-11675 GCA_964623445.1 uncultured Prevotella sp.
ATCCGGAGGAGCTTTGTGTAATTCCGATAAAGTCCACGTGTCCAGACGACGGCATCGTGCTCGATCCATTTAGCGGAACTGGTACTACCATGAAAGTCGCTTATGAATTGGGAAGAAAGTCTGTCGGAATAGATTTATCTAATGAATACATCAAATTAGCAAAGGAAAGAATATGTCGCGAGTTTCAGAATTATTCTCTTTTTCGGTAAGGCGAAAAGACATTAATTGGAAGGAAATCATAGAACAGCAGCAATGCCCTTATACGAAGAAACGCTGTTTTAAGGTTCGCAAGAGCGAATCGGATATTTCCATAGGCACATGTACAGTCAAGTATGGTGCGAATCTGGATGATATTATTATTTGCCCTCATCGGCTGCTTGAACGGAAACAGATATTCACGGATTGCCTTCACCTGTTGACAAGACACGTTCCCGGAAATGAATTGCATCTGATTCCCGAAGTTTCCATACCGGGCGGAAGTGTGGATTATTTCATTGTGTCTACAGATGAAAACAGAAAGGTTAAGGATTTCATTGGGATTGAGTTGCAAACGATGGATACGACAGGCACGGTATGGCCTGAAAGGCAAAAGGCCATCAAGGAATTGGGCTTGTATAGTGAAGATGAAATTTCAAGTAAGACATTCGGAATGAATTGGAAGATGACGGCCAAAACCATTTTGGTTCAACTGCACCATAAAATAAGGACATTTGAAAATCTTGACCGACATTTAGTGTTGATAGTTCAAGAGCAACTGTTGAACTATATAAAGATGGAGTTTTCGTTCAGTCATGTTTCCCAACATCCATTGATTGGTGACACCATGCACATCCATTCGTATGGGTTAAAGGCGGTGGATAGCCAGCTTAAATTGTTCCTGAAGGAAAGATACAGCACAAATAGTGATGGAATTTCAAAGCTGTTGGGCTTAAATACAGATGCCAATGTGGAGTTTGATAAGATAGCCAAAGCCCTCGAAAGCAGAATCTCTGGCAAGACTATTTTCACAATAGGATAGAATGGCATCAAACTAATAAAAAATCACCGATGTGTTCAACTCTTGCCTGTGGCCGTCACTTCAATGTAATTCCTCCAACGGGTAAACCCAAATTGGTAGTTAGACTTCTGGCTGATTCAGTGGTTTAACATAATTGGTTTAACGGCAGTGCGTGTCCGTTTGCAGCCGAAAGTGCTTTTGGACAGATTGTGGGATATTGGTTTACCCATTGGCGGAAGCCACCGCCAGGCAGGAGATGCGCTTGCAATCATGCAATAAAGGACAGCACCCCAAAAGTCAGGCACAAGACTTTTGGGGTGCTGTCCTTTTTTGATGCACGCTCACTGCGTGCTTTCTTGTGTGAGCCTGCCTGTCGGCAGGCAGTTTGTTCAGTCAAGTCCGAATAGCGTGCGCAGGCCGCCATCCACGCCGGAGAAGCCCATGAAAGCGAGGCTCAGAAGTCCGGCGGTGACGAGGACGATGGACATTCCGCTCATGCCCTTGGGGATGTTGACCAGCTCAAGCTGCTCGCGCATACCCGCAAACACCGTCAGTGCGAGGCCGAAGCCAAGGGCGGTGGAGAATGCGTAGACCACGCCTTCGAGCAGGTTGTAGTCGTTCTGGATTACGAGGATGGCCACGCCGAGCACGCAGCAGTTTGTCGTGATGAGCGGCAGGAAGATGCCCAGAGCCTGATAGAGCGCGGGCGACACTTTCTTCAGGATGATTTCGACCATCTGCACCAGTGCGGCTATGACGAGGATGAAGGCTATCGTCTGCAAATACTGTATGTTGTAGGGGTCGAGCACCAGCTTCTGCACGAGGTAGGTGACTATCGTTGAGAGCGTGAGCACAAAGGCCACGGCCGCACTCATGCCCAAAGCAGTGTCTATTTTCTTGGAAACGCCGAGGAACGGGCATATCCCAAGAAACTGCGACAGCACTATGTTGTTGACGAATATCGCTGAGATGAATATAAGCAAGTACTCCATGGCTTATGCTTTTTTGAGTTTGTTGACAATGGCTATGAGGAAACCGAGGGTGATGAACGCTCCCGGAGGAAGCACGAAGAGCAACACGTTGTAGGTCTCCGGCAGCAGGCTCACGCCGAACACCGACCCTGCGCCGAGCAGTTCGCGCACGAGTCCGAGCAGCGTCAGTGCGATGGTGAAGCCCAGTCCGATGCCGATGCCGTCGAAGAGACTTTCCACCGGGCCGTTCTTGCAGGCGAATGCTTCGGCGCGCCCGAGGATGATGCAGTTCACAACGATGAGCGGAATGAAGATGCCGAGCGACTTGTTGATTTCCGGCATGTATGCCTTGAGGCACATCTGGAGTACGGTCACGAACGAGGCGATGACCACCACGAACACGGGGATGCGCACTTTGTCGGGCGTCAGGTTCTTTATCAGCGATATGGCGATGTTTGAACAGATCAGCACGAACATCGTTGCCAGTCCCATCGACATGCCGTTGATGGCCGAAGTGGTGGTGGCCAGCGTGGGACACATGCCGAGGAGGAGTACGAACGTGGGGTTCTCCTTGACAATGCCGTTGATTAATATCTTGATGTAATTCATGTCTTATGTGTCAAATGTTATTGTTTGCCATCCATTGCTCACTCCGTGGCAGCCGCAGCGGCCTTGGGCGTGGCTCCGCTGGCAGCGTCAACGTCTTGCCCGGCATAGACGGCGTATGCCTGGTTAACGGCCTTCAGGAAAGCGCGGGTGGTGATGGTGGAGGCCGTTATTGCGTCCACGTCGCCGCCATCCTTGCTCACCGTGAGCTGCTTGCCGTTGGAGAGGTTGCGCCCTATGATGCAGCCCTTGCCGTCTTTCTGGAACCAGCTGTCAGCCTTTGCGCCCAGACCGGGGGTCTCGGAATGCTGCAATACGGTGTAGCCGAGCACTTTCCCCTCGCTGTCGAAGCCCACGAGCACCTTCAGGTCGCCGCCGAAGCCCATCGTGGTGCTTTCGACTGCCGCCCCGAGGAAGTTCCCGTTGGCATCGTTCACCTTGTGTACCACGAACGAGGCTTCCTTGCCGTCGATGGTCTCGGTTATCTCGTCGTTGGCCGTGACGGTAAGTTCCGGCACGCCCATCACGCTCTTTATGCCCTCAGCCAAGGTCAGTTCTTCCTGTTCCTTGATGGGGCCTTCGGTCACATTGTTGACCCATGCCAACAAGCCGCTGGTGACAACGGCCACCGCCACCAGCACTACTGTCATGTTGGAAAGCGTAGACTCTAACTTCTTCATTTCTGCAATACCTCCCCAAATCGTTTTGGTTTGACGTAAGTGTTAATCAAAGGAGTGAATGCGTTCATAATGAGGATGGCGAACGACATGCCCTCCGGGTAGCTGCCCCAGTTGCGGATGATGACCGTCAGCAGTCCGATGGCCACGCCATAGATGAGCTGTCCCTTGTAGGTCATTGGCGAAGTAACGTAGTCGGTGGCCATGAATATGGCGCCGAGCATCAGTCCTCCGCTGAGAATCACGGCCACGGGGTCGGCGTAGACGGGATTGGCCAGATGGAGAAGTCCGCTGAACACGAAGACGGTGGCTATGATGCTGACGGGTATGTGCCACGTGATGATCTTCTTCCAGAGCATGTATGCGAGGCCAACGAGCAGCGCGAGGGCGCACACTTCGCCAATAGTTCCCGCGCCGGCGGTGGGGTTGTTGCCCAAAAGGAGGTGCAGTGAGCTTGGCAGCTGGTCGAGCATGGAGGGGTCGCCGGACTTTATCGCGGCCTTCATCACGCTTAATGGCGTTGCACCGGTCTCCGCGTCGAGGTAGCTTCCGAGCTGTCCCACGAGCGGCCACGATGTCATCTGCGCCGGAAAGCTAATCAAAAGGAAGCAGCGGCCTATGAGGGCGGGGTTGAAGATGTTGCAGCCGAGGCCGCCAAAAGTCATCTTTCCCACGCCGATGGCTACCAGCGCACCTATTATTATGATCCACACGGGGAGGTTGCTTGGCAGGTTGAAGCCGAGCAGCAGGCCGGTAAGGATGGCCGAGCCGTCGGTAATGGTAGTGCGTTCGCGCCCGAGTATGAACTTGTTTATGGCCCACTCGAAGAACACGCAGGCCACCACGCTCGTGAGACAGACCACCACCGAGCCGATGCCGAAGTACAGGAACGACACGAGCAAGGCCGGGATGAGCGCGATGATGACACCATACATATTGCGCTCAACGCTGTCGGTGCCGTGCGCATGAGGCGAAAGAGAAACTATCAATTTACCCATTTCTACTTACTTTTTAGCGTTTCGGGCCCTGATGATGCCCATGACTGTTGTTTTTCCGAGGCGTATGTTGTCCAAAATCGGGCGGTGCGAGGGGCACGTGAACTGGCATGAGCCGCACTCTATGCACGAGGTGATGTCCTCGTGCTCCACCTTTTCCCACATGTGCTTGGCCGATGCGGTGGCGAGCAAGTAGGGTTCGAGACCCATCGGGCATACGCTCACGCACTTGGCGCACCTTATGCAGGGGTCGGCGGGCTTGCGCCTTGCCTCGTCGTCGCTGATTATTGTCACGCTGTTCGTGCCTTTGCAGATGGGCACTTCGGTGCTCGTGAGAGCCTTGCCCATCATCGGGCCGCCAGCCAGCAGCTTGTTGTCGCCCTCGGGCATACCGCCGCAGAGGTCTATAAGCTCCTGCATCGGCGTGCCCATGCGCACGAGGAAGTTGCCCGGGTGTGCCAGACGCTTGCCTGTCACGGTGGTGTAACGCTCGAAGAGCGGCTTGCGCTTCATCACGGCCTGATAGACAGCGAATGCCGTCCCGACGTTCTGCACGATTGCGCCCACGTTCACCGGGATGGCGGGCGGGGCGGGGACTTGCCGGCGAATTACTGCGTCCACGAGCTGTTTCTCGCCTCCCTGCGGGTAGCGTTGCTTCAGTGGCACTACCTCGATGCGCGGGTCGGACTGCGCTTTCTGCGCGAGCAGCTCTATGGCCTTGGGCTTGTTGGTCTCTATGCCGATGTAACCTTTCTCCACTTTCGTGGCTTTCATCAGGAGTTGCAGTCCCACGATCACTTCGTCGGCGTGCTCCATCAAGAGGCGGTAATCGGAGGTGATGTAGGGTTCGCACTCCACTCCGTTTATGATCACGCACTCGGCCTTGGCCGTTGGCGGCGGCGTGAGCTTGATGAACGTGGGGAATCCTGCGCCGCCCATGCCTGTAACGCCGGCGGCCTTGATTCTTGCCACGATCTCTTCGGGTGTCAGTTCGGGGTGGGCGCTTACGGTTTCGAGCTTGTCGGAGCGGTCGATGCTTTCCTCCCACTCGTCGCCCTCGACGTTGATGATTATCGACGGCTGCCGATAGCCTGTGGCATCGATGGCCGTGTCAACCTTAAACACAGTCCCTGAGACCGACGAGAAGATTGGTGCCGACACGAATCCGCCCGCCTCGGCTATCATAGTGCCCACCTTTACTTTGTCGCCTTTCTTCACCACGGGCTTTGCCGGTGCGCCGATGTGCTGCGAAAGGGGGAAGATGGCTTGCTTTGGCAGCGGTGCCACAACAGTCTCCACCTCGCTGGAGAGCTTGTTCTCCTCCGGATGTATGCCTCCTATTCTGAATGTCCTTGCGTTCATGGTTTTCACATCATTGTGTTATCGGATTCCTTTTTCTTGTCGGTGGCTTCCGACGCAGGCTGCTCGGCCTTGGGCTTTGGTGCGGGGAAGTTCACGGCCACTATGGCGTGCCTTGGGCATACGGCCTCACACTTGCGGCACAGGCGGCACTTTGTGTGGTCGATGTAGGCGATGTTGTTCTCAATCGTTATGGCATCGAACTTGCATTCCTTTTGGCACTTGGCGCATCCGATGCACGACACGGAGCAGGCTTTCATCGCCGCAGGGCCTTTGTCCTTGTTGACGCAGCTCACGTAGACGCGGCGGCCTTTCGGACCTTTCTTCCGCAGCTCGATGATGTGGCGCGGGCAGGCTTTCACGCACGCTCCGCACGATGTGCATTTCTCCTCGTCCACCTCGGCGATGCCCGTCTCGGGGTTGATGCAGATGGCTTCAAACTGGCAGGCTGCAACGCAGTCGCCGCATCCGAGGCAGCCGTATCCGCAGGCCGTCTCGCCCGCGCCGCAGGCGTGCATGGCCGTGCAGGTGCGCAGTCCGGAATACTCCGCAATCTTTGGTCGGTTCGCACACGTGCCGTTGCAGCGCACCACGGCCACCATCGGCTCTGCGTTGGCGATGGCCAAGCCCAGCAGGTCGGCCACTTTGCCCATCACTTCCTGTCCGCCCACGGGGCAGAACAGGCCGTCAATGCTCCCCGCCTCGGCTCCTTTCACCAAGGCATCGGCCAGCCCCGAGCATCCCGCGAAGCCGCAGCCGCCGCAGTTGGCCTGTGGCAGAAGCTCCGCCACCTCGCCCAATCGTGGGTCTTCTTTCACGGCGAATTTCTTGGAACAGACATAGAGCACGATGGCCGAAACCAAGCCTATTGCCCCAAGCGCAATTACCGCGACAATAATGAAATTCATAATTTGTTCAGTTATTTGTTTTTAGTTAAATACGGTCGTCAGTGGGAAAGCCGGTGCGTCTACGCATCCTCGATGCCAAACACCATCTTGGCTTGCAGCTTGCCGCGAAGCAGCCAGAGCGCGAAGCAGTAGGGGGCGAGTGCCGCCAGCGACGTGAGTGCCGCCGCAAGCTCGTCTGCCGTGAGCCACAGCGTGAGGCCAAGCACGCTCACCACGATGACGAACGGGATGCCGAATGCCAGCAGGAGTGCCCTCGCCGCCACGTTGCGTGAGGCCGTCACCACCACCTCGTCGCCCGCTTTCAGCCCGCGTCGGGCGCAGTCGCCATAGACATCGATTACTTTCTCCTTGCTCTCGGCGGCGTTGCAGTGACCCGCCACCTTGCACGATGCACAGGTCGAAGACTGCACGATGCGCACCTTCACGCAATCATCGCTTACGGAAACGACAATCCCCGAATGCCTTACACTGTCAGTCATGTTATTCATTACGGCCGAATCCTTGGATTGCAAACTCGGCTTTGCAATGGCAAAGATATAACTATCTTTCGTAATTCCAAAGGAATGGCGTGAATTTTCCATGAAAAATATTCGCAAACGTTTGCGGCTATGTCGGGAAAAAGCCATAACTTTGTGGATGTGCAAATGCACGGCAACAAGTAGACAGAAAGCATATATGAAACCCACAGAGCAGGCGTTGCAGCAGATAGAACGCACCATTGCCAAGGTGGCCGACAAGTATCCGGCCACGGTGGAGGCCACACAGATGACCGACATCCATTTCCGTGCCAATCAGGAGACGGGTGAGCTGGTGGCGTTTGACGACGACGACAAGGAAATCACACGCACAGTGATTGAGCAATGGATAGGGAACGTGGACGACGACTTCTACGATTCGATCACATCCATAATGCGCAAGTGCCTCGAAAAGCAGCGGGCGATGGTGGAGCAGATGTCTGTGATAAAGCCATTCGCCTTTGTTCTGGAGGACGAGGAGAAGGAATCGATTGCCGAACTGTATGTCGTTGACGGCGATACGGTTATAATCGACCCGGAGATGATGCCCGACCTCGGGAAGGATCTCGACGAATTTCTCGACAAACTGCTGAAGGATTGACCCCGCGCGGGCGTTGACGGCGGCGTGCCGGCTGCGCCATCGCAGTGGCATCATATTGTCTCGATAGGGTGTGCCGGTCTCGGCACGCCCTTTTTTGCATGAGAGTGAATCGGCATATCCGCAAGTTGCCCATGCTTGCGGATATGCAACTAACGGCAGCCGCCATCCCACCGCTTTCCATTATGCGTCATATTGCTGTCTGAAACGGCATTAATTGCGTTGCAATAAGGCATTAATTGGAGGCCAATAAGGCATTAATTGCAGTGCAATAAGGCAGGTTTTACAATTCGCTGAATATCAGATTGTTGGCAGAAGCGACCTCCGCTGGCAGTTTTAACACAATTAAATTAACGACAATGCGTGCCTGTTTGCATTCGTAGAGCTTTTGGGATGGTTGCGGATATTAATAAAAGAGAGAGCAGATGCCCATTCAGACATGCTCTCTCTCGGTTTATTTCATTGTCTTTTTCAAGCCTTGCAGACTCTTGTCGGCGTGGCTTTCAATCGCCTTTCCCAGCGTAAAACGGCCTGGAGACCGGTTTGGGTTAAATCAATGTCATGCCCATTTCGCTGCACTCGTGGCGCATTTCGTCGGGCCAGATGCTTGCCTGTATCTCGCCGATGTGCCCCTTGTGGAGCATCACCATGCAGAGACGGCTTTGCCCTATGCCGCCGCCGATGCTCTGCGGCAGTTCGCCGGCAAGCAGTTTTTTGTGGAAATAAAGTTCCTTGCGCTCCTCCTTGCCCGCTATTGCCAATTGCCGCAGCAGCGCGTCCTTGTCGACACGGATGCCCATCGACGACAGTTCAAACGAGCGTTGCAGCACGGGATACCATATAAGGATGTCGCCGTTCAGTCCGGCACGCCCGTTTTCGGCCACAGTCGACCAGTCGTCGTAGTCGGGGGCACGCCCGTCGTGGGGCTTTCCGTCGGCCAGTGCGCCGCCAATGCCTATCACGAACACAGCCCCGCGCTCGCGGCAGATGGCGTCTTCGCGCTCTTTCGGCGAGAGGTTGGGGTACATTTCGAGCAGTTCCTCGCTGTGGATGAACGATATTTTCTCAGGCAGGAAAGGCTCAATCTGCGGGTATGCCTCGCACGTGAGGTATTCCGTGCGCCTTATGGCGGCGTAGATGCGCTCCACGACGTTCTTCAGGTAGGCCAGATTGCGTTGCTCCTGAGTGATGACGGCCTCCCAGTCCCATTGGTCAACGTATAGCGAATGCAGATTGTCGAGCTGTTCGTCGGCCCTGATGGCATTCATGTCGGTGTATATTCCATACCCCGGCTTCACGCCATATTCAGCCAGCGAGAGCCTTTTCCACTTTGCCAGTGAGTGTACAACCTCCGCCCTTGCATCGCCCATGTCGTGTATGGGGAACGTCACGGCACGCTCCACGCCGTTGAGGTCGTCGTTGATGCCAAGCCCTTGCAGAACGAAGAGCGGCGCGGTGACGCGCCTTAGGCGCAGTTCCGTGGAGAGATTCTGCTGGAAAAACTCCTTGATGAGTTTTATGCCGCGCTCCGTCTGGTGCATGTCGAGCAGAGCCTTGTAGTCCTTTGGTGTGATCAAACTACTCATTTTTGTTCTTTCTTGTATGTTGAAATCTGTCCTTGCGTGTGGCTGGGGAGTGTCGGAGCGTCCGTCTTGCGCTCCGTGTCGTCCCAAAAAGCAGCAGCGGTTGCAAAGTTACGCTTTTTGGGTAAATGCGCAATCAAAAAGCAATCAAAATTTGGGTGTTGCTGTGCTTTTGTCAAGTTGGAGGCGCAGTCTCGTTCCAACAGTTTGCAGTGCGTTTTTCAGGCGTGGTGCAATTTTTCTTAATCATTCCAACTTTTTGTTTCGCTTTTTGCCTTATCTTTGTATCGCACTCAAGTCGTGTTGGCATATTGCAGGCCAAACTGCACGGCCGGTGCTTCCCCGGCACGCCCCGCAGCGGCACATGCGCGGGAGGCGGAAAGGAGTTCATCGTGATACACGGATATAAACATACTAACCAATACCAATATTATGAAAAAGAAAACATACGAACGTCCGCGAGCCACGAGGGTGGCAATCGACGGCGAACCGCTGATGACGGGAAGCGCAGTGACAGGCGATGGCATATATACAGGCGGCTCACACGAAGAGGGCGATGCCGCAGGGGCGGCCGCAAAGGGCCATAGTTTCAATGTATGGGGCGACGAGGACTGACCGTCGCGGACACCCGAATCAAAGACACAGCAGCAGCGTCGATGCCCGCCATGCCCGCCACGACGGCGGCAGTTGACGGGCATCGGCATCTTTTTTAATGCCATCAAAGGCAAAACGCCACTGTATTAGCGCAAAAATGCTTATCTTTGTTGCACGAAGATAGAATGCGGCTCGGCAATGCAAAACAGGAAATAGCCGCTTTCCATCGCGCTTTGCACAGCCTTTCACAATCATTGCAACAGGCAACGCCACCTGGACAGAGGAGCGCGGAACGTCAACACAACAAAGAAAAGGGACAAGGACAAAAACTTAGGGACAATGAAAAAGAGACACGTCAGGACCATCGTGGCAGGGGCGGCCATAGCCTTCGCCACGCAAGGAGCAGCCCAAATACCCGTGGGCTACTACGAGACGCTGCGCGGCAAGAGCGGCGCGGAGCTGAAGACGGCTGTCTACGAGCGGATAAGCGATGCCACCGTGCTGAGCTATGGCAGCGGCACGGGACACACGTGGGACGGCTTCTACAGCACCGACCGCACGCCGGACAACCGCGTGATAGACCGTTACAGCAACGAGACATGGTACTTCGGCGAGCGAGGGGCTTCGGTCAGCGGCATGAATATCGAGCACTCGTTTCCCAAGAGCTGGTGGGGTGGGGCGGAAAATCAGGCCTACCGCGACCTCTACAACCTCATGCCGTGTGAGCAGAAGATAAATTCGTCGAAGTCAAACTATCCGATGGGCAAGGTGGAGACTGTCTCGACAGACAACGGCTGCACCACCATCGGCGTGGGCACGGAGGGCTTTCGCGTGTGGGAGCCGGCCGACCAATGGAAAGGCGACTTCGCACGGGGCTATATGTACATGGCCACGGCCTACCAGAACTTCACGTGGCATGGCACACAGGCTCTGCAAATACTGGAGCAGGGCGACTACCCGACGCTCCAGCAGTGGGCCTATGAGCTGTATCTGGAGTGGGCGCGCAACGACGGCGTGGACAGCATGGAGGTGGCACGCAACGACTCTGTGTGCGCCATACAGGGCAACCGCAACCCGTTCGTGGACTTCCCCAACCTCATGGAGTATATCTGGGGCGACAGCATCGGCACCGACTTCGACCCCTCCACGACCGTGGCCACGCACACATACCTCGCCAGTGACGATTCTTCTGGGGGCGACACGCCGCCTGAAGAGGGCGACACCACCGAAGTGGCACTGGGCGACACCATCTACACCGCCACGTTCACAGAGACCGACGGCGATTGCGTGATAGCGGCGAACGACGTGCCTTGGGAGGGTTTCAGCGTCTGGGAACTCTCGGAGGACTACGGCTGGAAAGGCACGGCCTACGTGAACTACACGTGCTATGCCGCCGATGCCACCCTGACAACGCCCGAAATAGACCTGCGCCGCGTCACCACGGCCACCCTTTTGTTTGAACACGCGGCCAACTACGTGGCAGAACCGTCGGCAATGCTGTCCGTGGAGGTGAGCCACGACGGAATGACGTGGGTGCTCGACAGCATCCGTTGGCCGAGCGGCAGCGACTGGAAGTTCGTCAGCTCGGGTCTCGTCAGCCTCGATGAGCACGCCGGACGCATCGTGCGCATAGGCTTCCGATACACCAGTACGACCGAAGAGGCCGGCACATGGGAAATCAAAAAGATGACCGTGACGGGCGTATCGCAAGTGACAGCCATCACCGATGCCACTGCCGACACCCCGTGCTTCGACCCGTCGCAACCCTACGAGACTTTCACCACCGACGGACGGCGTGTCAACGCCGATAACGCTCGCGGGCTTGTCATCGTCAGACAGAATGGGATGACGTGGAAGATGGTTAAGTGAGGA
>CAZURD010000075.1:0-1319 GCA_964623445.1 uncultured Prevotella sp.
TGCAGAACGGCGGGAAGTTGTAGTGGAGCAGGAAGCGCATGTAGCTGCGGTCGAGCACGTCGTCCACCAGCTTCTCGTCGAGCTTGGTGCCGAGCGTGCAGGTGGTGAGGCTCTGCGTCTCGCCGCGTGTGAAGATGGAGCTTCCGTGAGGCATGGGCAGTGCCCCCACCTCGCACCAGATGGGGCGAATCTCGTCGGTCTTGCGCCCGTCGAGGCGTATGCCCTCGTCGAGGATGCAGCGGCGCATGGCATCGCGCATCACGTCGTGGTAGTAGCGATCCATCATTGCGTGCTTCTCCTCGAGGCCATCTTCGCCGAGGTCGGCGTGCTTCTCGTCGTAAGCCGTCTTAAAGTCGGTGAGTATTTGGTCGAAAGCCTCCTCGCGGGCGTGTTTGTCGAGAGCTTTCTTCGTCACGTCGTAGGCCTTCGTGTAAAGCTCGTCGGACATCTGCTGGCGCAGCTCCTCGTCGTTCACCTCGTGGTTATATTCGCGCTTGACATCCTTGCCAAGCTCCTTGGCCAGTTCCGTTTGCAGCTCGCACATGGGCTTGATGGCGTCCATCGCCACCTTCAGTGCGCCTATCATGTCTTGTTCCGACACTTCCTTCATCTCGCCCTCGACCATCATGATGTTCTCAGCCGAAGCTCCCACCATCACGTCGATGTCGCTCTCGGCCATCTGCTGGAACGTGGGGTTGACCACATATTTGCCTCCGATGCGTCCCACGCGCACCTCACTGATGGGGCACTCGAACGGGATGTCGGAGCAGGCAAGGGCCGTGGAGGCCGCAAATCCGGCCAGTGCGTCGGGCTGGTCAACGCCGTCGGCCGAGAAGAGGATTATGTTGACAAACACCTCTGCATGGTAGTTGGAGGGGAAAAGCGGGCGCAGAACCCTGTCCACGAGCCTCGAAGTGAGCACCTCGTTGTCGCCCGGCTTGCCTTCGCGCTTGGTAAACCCGCCGGGGAAACGCCCTGCGGCGGCGTACTGTTCTCTGTAGTCTACTTGCAAAGGCATGAAATCTGTCCCGGGAACTGCATCCTTTGCGGCACAAACAGTGGCGAGGAGCACAGTGTTGCCCATACGAAGCATACACGAACCATCGCACTGCTTTGCCACTTTCCCGGTCTCGATGCTGATGGTACGCCCATCAGGCAACGATACGGTCTTCGTAATAACGTTCATCTAAAAAATAAAACTTTGTTGTTCTTTACATCTAAAGCGGGACAAAGTTAAACATTCTTTGCGTAAACGCCGAACAGCACCGTTCATATTTACACTTTATTTACATTCCCGACAGCCGCTCTCGCGCTCGTTC
>CAZURD010000075.1:1419-11596 GCA_964623445.1 uncultured Prevotella sp.
CGGCAATTCGGGGAAAACAGCCGCGCAACGGAGCATTAAACGGAAGCCAACGAGGCATTAATTGCACGCCAACGAATGCCCCGTTGCGAGCCAATTAGGCATCTTTAGGAGGCAAAAAACGGGGGAAAAGAGGCGTGAAAGTAAAAAAACATGACCTTTTGGGGCATTCCTCCCGCCGCCTGAAGGCCATTTCCTCGCTGTGTGGCGGCTGTTTGACGAGCCGCGAAAGCGGGCATTTCCGCATTTTTCAGTGCAAGTTACGTCGCTTCGCGCAAGGTCGGCGGTGGTGGCGGGCAACGCTTGGGGCATGTCCATCCGATGTCCAAAGCGGAAAGGAAAACGACGAAAAGCCGCCATTAAGATTATTTAACGGGGGGGGGGTAAAAGCCGATACCGTCGTAATGTGCTATCTTTGCGCCACGAAGCTCACCGGTCGGCCATCGTGCCGGGGTGTGCCAATAGGGAAAACGAGGCTTCTTTCTTTTAAAGCTAACGAACCTTAACTTAAAAAAAGCGACGGAGATTTTTAGGCATGGACAACCCAAATGATTTTCATATCGGCAAAAGAATCAAGGCAGTGCTCGACGCGAGTGGCAACAACGCCTGCTGGCTTGCGGAGCGCATACCCTGCGAGCGGAGCAATGTCTACAACATTTTCAAGCGTCGCAACATAGGCATAGACCTCCTCTTCCGCATCAGTGAGGCACTGGAGCACGACTTCTTTTCAGATCTTTCAGAGGCATATCGGCGCAAGGCAGAACCGAATTGAGGGCGGCGAACCGCCACGTGGGCGGCAGGCCTTGCCTTCGGGTCTTGCCTTGCCGCACACAGTCCATATCGCAGCGGGCGGCGGTTCGCCCGTCCCTCCCTTTCGCTTAGTCGCCGCCGCATGGCCGTCGGGTGTACGGCAATGCGGCGGCGAAGCGTGTGCGCGGGTGAAAGGGCGTAATGTCCAAAAAACGGTCGGCATTCCTTGGGTGTGTTGTGGATTTTTCGTAATATTGCATGAAAACAATAACGACACGCTTATGCACCCATTGGAAAAGTTCGGCTACTGCCCGAAGTGCGGCAGCAAGCATTTTGAGGTGAACGACGAGAAGAGCAAACGCTGCGAAAACTGCGGTTTCGTCTACTACCTGAACCCCGGCGCGGCCACCGCCGCCTTCATCGTCAACGGGCGCGGCGAGCTGCTCGTGGAACGCCGTGGCAAGGAGCCGGCTAAGGGAATGCTCGACCTGCCGGGCGGATTCATCGACCCCGACGAGACCGCCGAGGAGGGCGTGGCACGCGAGGTGAAGGAGGAAACGGGACTGACGGTCACATCGGCCAGCTATCTCTTCAGCGTGCCCAACGTCTACCTCTACTCCGGGATGAGCATCCGCACGCTCGACTTCTTCTTCCGCTGCACTGTGGAGGAGGGCGCAGAGCCAGTGGCCGCCGACGATGCCGCCGAGTGTTTCTGGCTGCCCCGTGCCGAGGTGCGCACCGAACAATTCGGCCTGCGCTCAATACGCCAGGCTCTCTACCTCTTCCTCAAGGCCGAAGACGGGCGGGGATAGGGCAGGGGGCAACGCCGAGCGCGGGCAACGTCGAATGCTTTCGCACACACAAACCATAAAAAAACCGAAAAAACCACCTCTATACAATGTGTGAGCGAAAACTTTGCTTACTTTTGCACCCCGAACGAAAGCATAGACGAGAATGATAAAAAACCTTGTGATTGTCGAGTCGCCGGCCAAGGCCAAGACCATAGAGAAGTTCCTTGGAAACGATTTCAAGGTGATGTCGAGCTATGGACACATCCGCGACCTGAAGAAAAAGGAGCTGAGCATCGACACCGACACCCTCGAACCGCACTACGAAGTGCCAGAGGAAAAGCTCAAGGTGGTGAAGGAACTGAAGCAGAACGCCGGCAATGCCGAGCGTGTGTGGCTCGCGTCCGATGAAGACCGCGAGGGAGAGGCCATCTCGTGGCACCTCTGCGAGGTGCTCGGGTTGGACGAGAAAAACACCAACCGCATCGTGTTCCACGAGATAACGAAGCCCGCCATACTCGAAGCCATAAAGCATCCGCGCCACCTCGACATGAACCTCGTCAATGCGCAGCAAGCCCGCCGCGTGCTCGACCGCCTCGTGGGCTTCAAGCTCTCGCCCGTGCTCTGGCGCAAGGTGAAGCCCTCGCTCTCGGCAGGGAGGGTGCAGAGCGTGGCCGTGAGGCTCATAGTGGAGCGCGAACGCGAGATACAGGCGTTCAAGAGCGAACACTACTACCGCGTGACGGCGACGTTCGCCATAACCAACGCCGACGGCTCGGCAACGGAAGTGAAGGCCGAACTGCCCGTGAGGATGAAGACGCACGAGGAGGTGACAGACTTCCTCACGCTCTGCCGCGACGCCACGTTCAGCGTGGAGACGGTGGCAAAGAAGCCGCTCCGCCGCACGCCCGCTCCGCCGTTCACCACGTCGACGCTCCAGCAGGAGGCCGCCCGCAAGCTCGGGTTCACCGTGGCGCAGACCATGATGGTGGCGCAGAGGCTCTACGAGGCCGGCCGCGTGACCTACATGAGAACGGACTCGGTGAACCTTTCGGAGCTGTGCCTTGACGCTTGCCGCAAGGAAATAGCGCGGCAGTGGGGCGAGAAATACTGCAAGACGCGCCAATACCAGACCCACTCCAAGGGGGCGCAGGAGGCGCACGAGGCCATCAGGCCTACAAACATGGCCGACACCACAATAGAAGGCACGGCGCAGGAGAAGCGGCTCTACGAGCTTATATGGAAACGCACGGCGGCAAGCCAGATGGCCGATGCCGAAATGGAAAAGACAACGGTCACCATCGCCATACACCCGAAAGGCGGAAGTGACACCTTATTATATAAAGATACCCTTGCTCAACAGCCTACGCAGTTTGTCACCACGGGAGAAGTGGTGAGGTTCGATGGCTTCCTGAAAGTCTACATGGAGTCCACCGACGACGACACCACCGCCGACGACGGGCCGCGCGCGCTGCCGCCACTGGCCGAGGGACAGGAGCTGACGAGGCGGGAAGTGAACGCAACGGAACGCTTCAGCCAGCCGCCATCGCGGTACACCGAGGCCAGCCTCGTGCATAAGCTCGAGGAACTGGGCATAGGCCGGCCGTCGACATACGCCCCGACCATCAGCACAATACAGCAGCGCGACTACGTACACAAGGGCGACCACAAGGGCGAGGAACGCACATACACCGTCGACACGCTGCGCGGAAAGGCCATAACGCAGAGGACACGCACCGAGATGGCGGGCAGCGACAAAGGCAAACTGCTGCCTACGGACATCGGAATCGTGGTCAACGACTTCCTCTTGGAGTATTTCCCCACCATCATGGACTATAACTTCACGGCCAAGGTGGAGCAGAAGTTCGACGAGATAGCGGAGGGAAACGAGGCGTGGACAGACATGATGCACCACTTCTACCGCGACTTTGAGCCGACGGTGGAACGCACGCTGAACACCCGCACGGAGCACAAGGCGGGCGAACGCCAGCTCGGCACAGACCCGAAGACGGGCAAGCCGGTGTTCGCCAAGATAGGCCGCTACGGCCCGGTGGTGCAGGTCGGCACGGCCTCCGACGACGAAAAGCCGCGCTTCGCGCAAATGCCTGCCGACAAAAGCGTGGAGACCATCACCCTCGACGAGGCTCTCGAACTCTTCAAGCTGCCACGTGAGATAGGCCAGTATGAGGACAAGCCCGTCGTGATAGGGGCGGGACGGTTCGGCCCTTACGTGCTGCACGAGGGCAAGTATGTGTCGCTCCCGAAAGGCGCAGACCCAATGGCGACCACCCTCGACGAGGCCATCGCACTCATAGAGAAGAAGCGCACGCAGGAACGGATGCGCCACGTGAAGTCGTTCGACTGCGAACCGCAGCTCGAAGTGCTCAACGGACGCTTCGGCCCGTACATCGTCTACGACGGAAAGAACTACCGACTGCCGAAGGCCATGCAGCAACGGGCAGCCGAACTGACGCTCGAGGAGTGTCTCGAAGTGGTGAACGCCGCACAGGACAAGAAGAAATGACACGGCGCGAGATGCAACGCATAATACTGGTAGGCTACATGGGAGCCGGGAAAACCACCGTGGGCAAGGCTCTCGCAAAGCAGCTCGGCCTGCAATTCTACGACCTCGACTGGTACATCGAAAGCCGGATGATGCGCACCGTGCCGCAAATCTTCGCCGAACGCGGCGAAGACGGCTTCCGAAAGGTGGAGCGGACGATGCTCCACGAGGTGGCCGAGTTCGAGGACATCGTGCTTAGCTGCGGGGGAGGCACGCCATGCTTCTACGACAACATGGACTACATGAACGCACAGGCGAGCGTGGTCTACCTCAAGGCCACGCCCGAAACCCTCTGCCGGCACCTGAAGATGGGGCGCGTGGAACGCCCGCTGCTCAAGGGAAAAGCCCCGGAGGAACTGCTCGACTTCATAGGCGGGCAGCTCAAGGAAAGGGAGCAATTCTACGCGAAGGCTACGCACACGGTGTGCGTAGACCTCATGGACACATACGACAAGATAGGCATCACGGTGGCAAAGGTGCGCGAGATACTCGCCCTCTGACACAGGCCGCCACGCCGCACGACAACACCAACCGCACAAAACACGACAAACACCGAAGCCATGAAAAAGTGGACCATCGACGATTCCCGCGAACTCTATAACATTACGGGCTGGGGAACGTCTTATTTCGGCATTAACGACAGTGGCAACGTCTACGTGTCGCCATGCAAGGACGACGTGCAGGTGGACTTGCGCGAAGTGATGGACGAGCTGGCGCTGCGCGATGTCACGCCGCCGGTGCTCCTTCGCTTCCCCGACATACTCGACAACCGCATCGAAAAGACAAGCAGCTGCTTCGCCAAGGCCACGACCGAGTATGACTTCAAGGGAGAAAACTTCATAATCTACCCCATAAAGGTGAACCAAATGCAGCCCGTCGTGGAGGAAATAATAAGCCACGGGCGCAAGTTCAACCTCGGACTGGAGGCAGGCTCAAAGCCGGAGCTGCACGCTGTAATTGCCGTGCAGTGCCAAAGCGAGTCGCTCATCATCTGCAACGGGTACAAAGACCAGAGCTACATAGAGCTGGCCATGCTCGCGCAGAAGATGGGAAAGCGCATATTTATAGTGGTGGAGAAGCTCAACGAGCTTGAAACCATAGCCAAGGTGGCACGGAAGCTCAACGTGAGGCCAAACCTCGGCATCCGCATAAAGCTCGCGTCGTCGGGCAGCGGGAAATGGGAGGACAGCGGCGGGGACGCAAGCAAGTTCGGACTGACAAGCGCAGAGCTGCTCGACGCGCTCGAACTGCTCGACAAGAAGAACATGCGCGACTGCCTGCGGCTAATCCACTTCCACATAGGAAGCCAGATAACGAAGATCAGGCGCATACAGGCCGCACTGCGGGAAGCCTCGCAATTCTACATACAGCTCCATAAAATGGGCTATAACGTCGACTTCGTTGACTGCGGAGGCGGCCTCGGCGTGGACTACGACGGCACGCGCTCGTCGAGCAGCGAAAGCTCCGTGAACTACTCCATACAGGAGTATGTCAACGACTGCATATACACTTTTGTGGACGCTGCGAACAGGAACGGACTGCCGCACCCGAACATCATCACCGAGAGCGGACGCTCGCTGACGGCCCACCACTCCGTGCTCGTCATCGACGTGCTTGAAACGGCATCGCTGCCGGAGATGGAAGAGGAGTACGAACCTGACGAAGGAAGCCACCAACTCGTGCGCGACCTGTATGATATTTGGGACAACCTCAACCCGCGAACCATGCTTGAGGACTGGCACGATGCCGAACAGATACGCGAGGAGTCGCTCGACCTCTTCTGCCACGGCATCGTGGATCTCAAGACGAGGGCTGAAATAGAGAGCATGTACTGGAGCGTGTGCCGCGAGATAAACATCCTTGCCAAGCAGCTGAAGCACACGCCGGAGGAGCTTGTCAACCTCGACAAACTGCTGGCAGACAAGTATTTCTGCAACTTCTCGCTCTTCCAGTCGCTCCCCGATGCCTGGGCAATAGACCAACTCTTCCCCATAGTGCCGATACAGAGGCTCGACGAGAGGCCGACGCGGAGCGCAACGCTTCAGGACATCACCTGCGACAGCGACGGAAAGATTACCAACTTCGTCACCAACCGCAACAATTCGCACATCCTTCCCGTCCATGCCCTGCGCAAGAACGAGCCTTACTACCTCGGCGTGTTCCTCGTGGGGGCATATCAGGAGATTCTCGGCGACATGCACAACCTGTTCGGCGACACCACCGCCGTACACATCAGCGTGCGCGACGGCAGCTATCACATCGACCAAGTGATAGACGGCGAGACCGTGGCGGAGGTGCTCGACTACGTGCAATACAACCCTCGCAAGCTCGTGCGGCAGCTCGAAATGTGGGTGACAAAGAGCGTGAAGGAGGGCAGGATAACCCTCGACGAGGGCAAGGAGTTCCTCAGCAACTACCGTTCCGGCCTCTACGGCTATACTTACCTTGAATGACTGCGGCACGGGGAAAAGGGGAATGGCCGACTGCCGCTGCTGGACAAGCCCAACCCGATTCTTTTCTTCTGGGTCGGCGTGACTGCCAGAGAGTCCCTTTTCCCCATGCCTCAGACAGCGATGGAGGGCTTTTCGCCGCCGTCTTGGCTTTTTATTGCAAACGATAAAGACAGAAATTCCATGAAACATCCTCTCACTATTGTAAAGGTTGGCGGCGCTGTCGTGGAGGACGAGGCGCGGCTTGAACGCCTGCTCAGCGACTTTGCGGCCATCGGCGGGCGCAAGGTGCTCGTGCATGGGGGCGGCCGCCGCGCCACGGCGGTGGCCTCGCGGCTTGGCATCGAAAGTCGCATGGTCGGCGGACGGCGCATCACCGACGAGGCGATGCTTGAAGTGGTGACGATGGTCTACGGCGGACTGGTCAACAAGAACGTGGTGGCCAGGCTGCAATCTGTTGGCGTCAACGCCCTCGGGCTTACGGGGGCAGACATGGACGTGGTGCGCTCGCACCGCCGTCCAGTCCGCGACGGCGTGGACTTCGGCTTCGTCGGCGACGTGGATCGTGCGGACGGAGAGGCTCTTGCGGCCCTTGTGGAGCGCGGGGTGGTGCCGGTGATGGCTCCGCTCACGCACGACGGGCAAGGCCATCTGCTCAACACCAACGCCGATACGATGGCCGCCGAGACGGCCAAGGCTCTCGCGCCGCTCTACGACGTGACGCTAATCTACAGCTTCGAGAAGCCCGGCGTGATGGCCAATCCCGACGACGACAGCTCTCTCATAGCCTCCATCACGCGGCAAGACTTTGAGCGTCTGAAGGCCGACGGCACCGTGGCCGACGGCATGATACCAAAGATTGAGAACGCGCTCGCCGCCATCGAGGCCGGCGTAGGCCGCGTGGTGATAACCCAAGCCACGGCCATCGACGGACAGCACGGCACGGTCATCCACTGAACATTGCCTTGCAGCCGCCGTCCCGATGGCCTGATGAGGCTCGGACGGGTGGGGGAGCGTCGCAAGGTGCTGTGCTTCCCGCAGACCGGCGAGTGCGTGATGCTGATGCACTCCGACGTGAATTAGGATGGCTTGTCGAAATAAGAAGATAGAATCCGAGAACTCGCGGATTGGATTTATAACACTTGAAAGGGTCGCATCAAACTCTGTTTTGAGTAATGATGCGACCCTTTGTTTATCCGTTCAGAGTGCTCCGGTTTCAAGTTGAAAGTTCATCATTTCAATTTTGAAGCCGAATCCCATCGGCGTTGCGCCCTGTCGTTATTCCCACTCTATTGTCGATGGCGGCTTCGAGGAAATGTCGTAGCACACGCGGTTTACGCCGCGCACTTTGTTGATGATTTCGTTTGACACTTTGGCCATGAAGTCGTAGGGAAGGTGTGCCCAGTCGGCGGTCATGGCATCGGTGCTCGTCACGGCTCGCAGAGCCACGGGATGTTCGTATGTGCGTTCGTCGCCCATGACTCCGACGCTGCGCACGGTGGACAGTAGCACCGTGCCGGCCTGCCACACTTTGTTGTAGAGAGGCTCTCCGTCGGGGCAGATATAGTTGTGCATTGCCTCGATGTATATGTCGTCAGCGTCTTGCAGTATGCGCACCTTTTCGCGCGTAATGTCTCCCAGTATGCGCACGGCAAGCCCCGGGCCGGGGAAAGGATGCCTGTTGATGAGCCGCTCTGGCATCTCCAGTTGGCGGCCAACGCGGCGCACTTCGTCCTTGAAGAGCCATTTCAGCGGTTCGCAGAGCTTCAGGCTCATGTCCTTTGGCAGTCCGCCCACGTTGTGGTGGCTCTTTATCACCATTCCCGTGATGCTGAGGCTCTCTATGCGGTCGGGGTATATCGTGCCTTGCGCGAGCCATTTCGCGTCGGTAATCTTCTTCGCCTCCGCGTTGAACACCTCCACGAAGTCCCTTCCGATGATTTTCCGTTTCTGCTCCGGGTCGTCCACGCCTTCGAGGTCTTTGAAGAATTTCTCGCTTGCGTCCACGCCAATTACGTTGAGGCCCAGTCCCTGATAAGCCTCCATCACCTTTCCGAACTCATTCTTGCGCAGCATTCCGTGGTCCACGAAGATGCACGTGAGGTTGTGTCCGATGGCGCGGTTGAGCAGCACTGCGCACACCGACGAGTCCACGCCGCCCGACAGGCCGAGAATCACGCGGTCGTCGCCCAGCTGCTCTTTCAGTTCCGCCACCGTCGTTTCCACGAACGAAGCCGCGCTCCATTCCTGCCTGCTGCCGCAGATGTCCACCACGAAGTTGCGCAGAAGCTGCTTGCCTTGCGTCGTGTGGAACACCTCGGGGTGGAACTGCACGGCCCAGAGCGGCTGCTTGGAGCTGGCGTATGCGGCATATTTCACGCTTTCGGTGGAGGCCGTCACGTGGCAGTCTGCCGGCAGGGCGGTGATGGTGTCGCCGTGGCTCATCCACACTTGCGAATTGCTATCGAAGCCCTTGAACAGCGGGTCGTCTCCGTCGAACCACTGGAGGTTGGCGCGTCCATACTCGCGGGTGTCGGTCTTTTCCACCATTCCGCCGCCGCTATGGGCAATGAACTGCGCCCCGTAGCAGATGCCGAGCACCGGCACGCGGCCCACAAACTGGGCGAGGTCGGTGCGGAACGCCTCCGCGTCGTGTACGGAGTAGGGCGAGCCGCTGAGAATCACGCCTATCACGGAATCGTCGTCCGCAGGGAACTTGTTGTAGGGGATAATCTCGCAGAACGTGTCAAGCTCGCGCACGCGGCGTCCGATGAGCTGCGTGGTCTGCGAGCCGAAGTCGAGAATGATAATCTTCTGTTGCATAAAACACTGTTAAGAGGGTGTGTTGCCAAGGCTATCGAGGCCGGCACGCCTGATGCCAACGGCAGACGGATGCAAATTTAGGTAAAACCCGCGAGAATCAACACGGGCAGGAGTAAGAAACTGCTTTTCTTTTGGCAAGGGCATGGATTGAGTGCAAGGGCGGTGTTGCGTAGTGTCAGAAAAGTCCTTGTCGACTTGTTGTGCGGAGAGAGGGGGATTCGAACCCCCGTGCCAGTTTTGCCGGCTACACGCTTTCCAGGCGTGCCTCTTAAACCACTCGAGCATCTCTCCCTTGGCTTAATGCGGTGCAAAATTAGCCATTTTGTATTTATTACGATAAGAAACGCCACTCCATTTATATTTATTTAACAACAAGACGCAGGCTTGTAGATATTCAGCTAACGTGTATGTGACAATGCGTAAAGCCTCAAACAGGATTTGAAGCGCATTAGGCTTCATTGGCGGAATCATGCTTTGCGCGGCTTCATTCTGTGCAAAGCGAAAGAGGGCTGCCGTCAGGTTGGAAAGTGCAACTTTACCCGTCCAATTTGACGGCAGCCCTCGCCGCATTGCAACGGATGCCTAATTGCATTGCATTTAATGCCTTATTGCAGGTTAATTAATGCCTTATTGCAGACCAATAAGGCAGCTTTCGCAAATCGGGAATGGAGGCGGAGCAAATACACCCAGTTTTGTCGGCCGCCTACCTGCATGATGAGCAGGCACGCATCCATCCGTTTATTGACGGGAACGGGCGCACGTCGCGGCTTCTGATGATTCGGTTTTTGAGGCAGTTTTGCTCCCGT